>JBDIAM010000049.1:0-15005 GCA_039812445.1 Piscicoccus intestinalis
GACGAAATCGTCGGAGTCGTGCGGTACCGCGACGGGAGCGTCATCGACGTCGTGCACGCCGTCGCGCCCTGATGGCCGACGCGGGTCTGATCCTGCGGCGCCGCGAACAACGTCGCGACGAGCAGGTGCGGCTCCTGCGCGAGAGTGGGTCGGCGCTGGTCAGCGTCACCGTTGTGTCACCCGGGCCGGACAAGGACGACGGCCCGGCCCGGGTGGTGTTCGGGGAGGCGGTGTCGGCCGTGGAGTCGCTGGCGCGGGCGCGCGGGTGGGTGCTCGGGCCGTCGTGCCGGTTCGGCGGGCCGAGCGGCCCGGAGTGCCTCGCGGCGGTGGGAACGCCCGGATTCGAACTACCGGGGCTCGAGGTGAAGCGGGCCCTGGTCGAGCTCGAAGACCGCCACCCGCTGGGGCGGCTGTGGGATCTCGACGTCGTCGACGGGCTGCGCGACGACGGCCAGCCGGTGGTGCTGAGCCGGGCCGACCTCGGGCACGGGCCTCGTCGGTGCCTGGTGTGCGCGGCCGACGCGCGCGCCTGCGCGCGGTCCGCGCGGCATCCGCTGCCGCTGCTTCTCGCCGCGCGCGCAGCGCTCGCGGCCGGCGTGGCGTCGGACGCGGGGGCGGCGGCCGCCGACCTCGCCGTGGAGGCGCTGCTCGTCGAGGCTCGGCTCACCCCCAAACCCGGGCTGGTCGACGCCTCGACCAACGGTGCGCACGACGACATGGACCTCGCCCTGCTAGAACGCAGCGCGCAACTGCTGGGTCCGTGGCTCGCCGCCTGCTGGCAGCTCGGGGCGGCACACCCCGGCCGGGTCGAGCCGCTGGTGGAACTCGGGGTGGCGGCGGAGGCCGCGATGCGAGTCGCCACGGCCGGCGTCAACACCCACCGCGGCGCGCTGTTCTCCCTCGGTCTGCTGCTCGGCGCGCTCGGTGCGCGGGCGGCCGAGGCGGATTGCGCCACCGATTCGGGGGCGGACTGTTCGGGCGGGGGCCGGCCGGGCGTGGACGGTTCGGGTGCGGACGGTTCGGGCATGGACGGGGCGGACGCTGATCTCATCGCGGACCTGTGCGGGCGGGTCTCCGAGCTGGCCGCCCCGCTGCTGAGCCGGTGGCGCGCCGACGCCGACCCGGCCGCCTCCCATGGCTCGGCCGCCCTGCGCGACCTCGGGGTCACGGGAGCCCGTGGCGAGGCCACCTCCGGTTTCGCGACGGTGGTGCACGTGGGCCTGCCCGCCTACCGCGCGCGGCTGGCCGCGTACGGCGACGACGAAGACGCGCTGCGGTGGGCGCTGGTGCGAATCATCGCGGTCAACGCCGACACCAACCTCGTCGCCCGCGGCGGCGTGGCCGGGCTGGAGCACGCGCGCGGCTGGGCGCGTGGGGTCGTGGCGCGCGACCCGTCTCCGGCCGGGTTGGTCGACGAACTGACCGCCGCCGACGTCGACTTCACGACGCGGCGACTCAGCCCCGGCGGCAGCGCCGACCTGCTCGCGCTCACGTGGCTGTTCGACCGACTCGACCGCTCGGTGGGCTGTTGATAGGCGCGCCCCTGGGGTGAGGCGGGCACACTGGCTGCCATGGCCTACGAAGAGGAATACGCCGAGCGGGTGCGGGCCCTGCTCGACGGCGAACCGGGCATCACCGAGAAGCGCATGTTCGGCGGGCTCGCGTTTCTTGTCGACGGACACATGGCGCTGGCGATCAGCGGGCGCGGGCTACTCATGATCCGTGCCGACGAGAGCACGCAGGAACGCCTGCTCGACCGGCCCGGCGTGGAACAGACGATCATGCGGCAGCGCCCGATGCGCAACTGGCTCGACATCGACGAGACCGTCACCGGCGATGAGGCCGAGCTGGCCTCTCTCGTCCGCGGCGCCGTCGCCCACGTCCGCACCCTCTGACCATCCACAGTACCGGCCGAAGGCTGCCCTTTCGGTCGAGGGCTCGTGCTATAGCCCTGGCCCTCGACCGAAAGGGCAGCCTTCGGTGGTGTGTGGGGTGCGCGTGGAGCAGGGGTCAGCGGCGGGGCAGGTCCATCGCCTTGACCATGGCGTCGTGCACGTGGGTGTTCTGGTAGACGCCGACGAGGCGCTGGCCGCCGGGGCCCATGGCTGTGACCGGCACGTCTTCGGCGCTGTGGTTGCTCGTCGTCCAGTCGACCATGACCTTCTTGTCGGTGCCGACGATCGTGAACGGGCCGTCCTCGGCGGTGCGACCCTCGCCGCGCTCGTTGGGGTAGCCCGGGTCGTCCTGCAGCTCGGGCACGTCCTCGATCGTCAGGCCACCGGTCTCGTGGTCGGCGACGACGATGACGAGCGTGTCGCCGTGCTTCTTCGCGTACTTCTTGGCGACTCCGACCGCCGCGTCGAGGTTCGCCCCGGCCTTGATGACCTGGGTCGCGTTCGACTTGTGCGCCATCTCGTCGATGCCCTCCTCCTCGACCATGAGGAAGAAGCCGTCCTTGTCCTTCGACAGCGTCGAGATCGCCTTGCTCGTCATGTCCGACAGCGACACCGTCGGGTCATACACGTCGCCCTTGCCCTCCGGGTTCTGCTGGAACATCTCCTCGTTCGCGAACAGGCCGAGGATCTTGTCCGACGTTGAGGCCTTCAACCGGGCGGTGTCGGTGACGTAGTCGTAGCCGAGCTTCTTCGCTTTCTCGATGAGGTTGCCCTCGGTGCCCGAGCTCTTCTCCTTCGGGTCTTCGGCCGGGGCGTCGGGGAACGCGCCCGGCGTTCCCGGCGGCAGCCAGCGGTCCTCACCGCCGCCGAGGATCACCTGCGGCTTGCTGTTCTCCAGGTACTGCTCGGCGATGAGGCTCTGCTCGCCGCGGTCCTTGACGTGCGCGCCGAAGGCCGCGGGCGTGGCGTCGGTGACCTGCGACGTCGTGACGAGACCGGTCGACTTGCCGTGCTTGGCCGCCAGCTCCAGCACACTCTGCACGGGCTTCCCGTTCGCGTCGACGCCGATCGCCCCGTTGTACGTCTTCACGCCGGTCGCGATGGCGGTGCCACCCGCCGCGGAGTCGGTGATTGCGGCCTTCGGGTCGTGCGGGCAGGTCTCGGAGCGGCCCGCGTACGGCATCGAGTCCATGTTGAGCTGCTTGTCGGCCCCGACGTTCGCGTACCGGATCAGGTTGCGGTGCGAGGTGCCCATGCCGTCTCCGACGAAGACGATGACGTTCTTGGCCTTCGCGCGCGCGGCCGTGTCGGTGGTGTCGGCCGTGTGGGTGGCGTCGGCTGATCCGGTCGGTGTTGCAGCGGCCGGAGCAGCAGCCGCGGCGGTCACGGACAGTGCTGCGGCCGCGAGCACGGCCAGGGTCTTGCGCTTCATGAGGGGCTCCGATCGGTTCGGGCGCTGCGCCGAGGTAGGCGGGCTGAGGCAGCGGGGACGCTACTCCCGGCGCGCGGTCGGTGCGGTGATCGAACCTTGAATTCCAGCTGAACGCAAGATGATTGGTCTGTTTTCTCGACGGTCCCCGGCGGGCAGATCAGACCAGGGAGGCCCGGATGAGGGCGGTGGCGGAGCGCGGTGGGAGACGGCGGAACTGGGCGTAGAGGGCCCTGGCTACCTCTGGGGTGGTGGCGCCGGCGTCGAGAACCTGCTGTTGACGGCGCGCGGGCAGCCGGCCGAACGCGTCGAACAGGGCCATCGTGTCGTCGGGTCCGAGCCGTAGGAGCGCGCGCAGCGCGGCCCGGCGGATCAGCGGAGGCCCGCCGGCCGGCCGCCGGCCCAGCTGCGATCGGGGCGTCCGGTGCCCGTCGCGCACTGCCTGCGCGATGCGCGCGACGACCCCATCGACGGCCGCCAGCGAGGCGAACACCGAGTAGCCGGTGATCGGGTTGTGCTGGGCGCCGGCCGCTCCGAACGACCACGCTGCTCCGGTGCGCGGCGCCCGCAGCATCGGAATCGTCACTCGTTCGTGCCCCGCGCCCTCGATGACGGAGCGGCCGATGCCGTACCGCAGGAGCCGCTGCTCGAGGCGGTGGCGAAGCTGTGTGTGGTCAGGGCCCGGACGTCCCACGAGGCAGGTTTCCTCGAGGAGCACGCGCGAGTCGGGCAACGGAATGACGTACAGGAAGGTCGGCGACCGCTCGCCCCACGCGGTCGCCCCGTCGTGGGGGCGCCAGTCCATGAGCACGGCGCCCGCCCCGTCGAGCACCGGCGCCGCCACGTGGGGCTCGACCATCACCCCGAATGCGCGTTGCAGCGGCACCCCGTTGAGCACCCCATTGACGGCTCCGTCACCGTTTCGGCCCTCGCGGCGATGCGAGCGGCCGAGGCCCACGGGCCGGCTGCCCCGGGCATCGACGACGACCCGCGCCGGCAGCTGCGCCAACTCGGTGTCGGTGATCGCACGTGCCTCGATGCGCGCACCGCTCAACGGCAGCGCCGCGGCGAGCGCGGAGTTGTCGAGCACGCCGTACTGGGCGCGCACCGGGTAGCCAGAGCCGGCGCCGCACTCAGCACTGGACTCAGCGCTGGGGTCAGCACGGATCACGGGATCGTCGGCGACGGCGCCCACCGCCTCCCTCGGCAGCCAGGGCGGCAACTGCGCGGTCCAGCCGGCCAGGGTCTGCCGCCACGGCCGTTGCGGAGCCGGATCGATCGCCAGCACCGACAGCCCCGCGGACAGGGACCGGTGCGCCAGGGCCCGCCCCGCCGGACCGAGGCCGACGACGGCGACATCGCACGTCCCGTTCGGGGTCATCGCGCCCCCACCCGGAGGCGGGCCAGCGCGGTACCGGGTGCTGCTGGCGACGTCATCGCGTCATCGTAGGCCGCCGCGCGCCGCGTCTCATCCGCGGGCGTCGCGCTGCACCCGCGACGTCGGCGGGCGAGACGCGTCCGGGCGCTCGGGCCCTCGTGGTGAACAACCCGATCCGCCACCTCAGGTTCTCGCGCGTGCGGTCGAACAGGCCATGGAGCAGAGCAGTGTCGAATGCCCGAATGCAACCGAGAAGGGGTGCCCGTATGACCGATCCGTTGGTGCGCCGGCACCCGGCGGGACCGGCGAAGGCCACCCCGTCGGGAGATCGGATCGTCACGTTCTTCCAGCCGTTCTACAACCTGCGCAACAACCGCCTGCAAGGCCTGGAGGCGCTGGCGCGACGGGTCAGGATCGACGGTCGAACGCAGCCGCCGTCCGGGTTCTTCGCCGACGCCGCGGCCGAGGGCCGCATGCGCGCGATCGACCTGCAGATCCTCGACGACGCGATGGCGCACATGGCGAACTGGCACCGCGAGCGGGGCCGCACCGACCTCATCCTGTCGGTGAACCTGTCCTGGGATCTGGTCGGCCACCGCACGTTCGTCAACGCGGTCACCGACGCCCTGTTCCGGCACGGCCTGTCGCCGGACCGGCTCCTCGTCGACATCAGCACCGAGACGTTCCGGTGGCTGCGTTCGGTCGACGCCGACTCCCTGGACCGGCTCCGGCGGTTGCAGCAGCGCGAGATCACGTTCTGTCTCGACGGATTCACCGCCGCGGACCTCGAGATCCTGCCCGACGCGGTGGCCGCGCCGGTCGACATCATCAAGCTGCACCCGGCGCAACTGGCCCCGGGCGAGGAGCACCGCCGCGAGCTGTGCGAGATCTCCCAACAGATCCACGAGGCCGGCCTGCCGATGGTCGCCGCCGGGGTCGAGACCGACGAGCAACTCGACCTCGTGCGCGACCTCGGCTACGAATGGGCCCAGGGCTTCCTGCTCGGGGAGCCCGTGGAGGCCGACCGGGCCCTGGATCGACCCGCTGACCTGCCGGTCCGGTGACGCGTCGAGCCCGCCTCGTCGCGGGCTTCGTCCTCGCCGTCCTGGCCGCCGTCGCCTACCCGCTGGATCCGACGGGTCGGCGGCCTCGTGTTCACCTCGGTGGCGGCGATGTTCATCGTCGTCATCATCGTCGCGCCGCTGCGTCGCGGCGTGCGCCCCCTGCGCATCTGGTTGGTGCAGACCCTGGGCAGCGTCTTCCTCCTGCTGTCGCTGTTCGCCACCGCGCTCAACCCGTCGCTCGGCCCGCTGCGCTACTCCGACATCACCTACTTCAGCGGCTACGCGTGCCTGATCGTGTGGCTCGCGCTGCTGTCCCGTCGGGTCGGGGGGCGCGCCGACCCGACGACCTTCCTCGATACGGCGGCGGTCTGCAGCGGTGCGGCGCTGGCGATCTGGACCGTCGCGGTGACCCCGATGCTCGGGGGCACGCAGCTGCCGGCCACTCTCGTGTGGGCGGTCTACCCGACGGTCGACGCCCTGCTGCTGGCGTTGGCCGGGCATCTGGCCTACCGGCTGGGCAATCCGGTGCCCGCGATGACCTGGATCATCGGCTCCCTCGTGCTGCTGCTGCTCGTCGACCTCGTGAACTCGCTCGTCGCGATCTCCTCGGCCACCGGCGAGCACGCTGTCGTGACCGGTTGGTACATGTTCTTCTTCTTCGGGCTCGCCGCGGCCGCGTCGCACCCGTCGGTGCCGCGCCTGGCCCACCGGCCCGCCCCGGGCGAGCGCTCGACCACCGGGCAGCGTCGCACCGCTCTCATCGTGCTGACGATCTCCCCGGTGCTGGTCTCCACGCTGGTGCCGGTCGGCGGGTGGATCGACACGGTCGTGCGGGTGACGCTCGTGACGCTGCTGCTGGGGCTGCTCTTCCTGCGGCTGTCGGTGACGATGCTCGCGCTGTCCAAGGCGGAGTCGGACAGCCACTACCGGGCCACCCACGATCAACTGACCGGCCTGCTCAACCGGGCCGAGATGTTCAACGAACTGGAGCAGCGGCTCGTGAACAACGCCGCGGCGGGGCGCTCGACGGCGGTGCTGTTCCTGGACTGCGACGACTTCAAGTACATCAACGACACCTGGGGGCACGGCGCCGGCGACACGTTGCTGCGCGACATCGCGTCGCGGCTGCCGCGACGGCTCGGCCCCGAACCGTTGCTCGCCCGCCAGGGTGGCGACGAGTTCGTCGTCGTGTGCGCGGTCGACGGCCTCGCGGAGGCGGTGGCGCTCGCGCGGCTCGTGCGCAGCTTCTTCGACGAGCCGGTGCGCATCATGACCAACCGCACGCACACGGTGACGCCGTCGATCGGGATCGCGCTCGCCGAGCCGGGGGAGACCGTGACCGCCGAGGCCCTCGTCGGGCGGGCGGACGTGGCGATGTACGAGGCGAAGACGGCCGGTCGCGGCCGCTACGTCGTGTTCGACGACGACCTCGCGCGCCGCAGCCGGATGAAGTCCGCGGTGGCCGACCGGATCGGGGAGGCGCTGCGGCAGGAGGCGTTCAGCCTCGTGCTGCAGCCGATCATGGCCGGCGCGGACTACGCGACGATCATCGGCTGGGAGGCCCTCGCGCGCTGGCACGACCCCGACCTCGGGGAGGTCTCGCCGGCGGAGTTCATCCCGCTCGCCGAGCAGCACGGCTTCATCAACGAGCTCGGGGAGTTCGTGCTGCGCCAGGCCTGTCGCGAACTGGCGCTGCTGCGCGAACTGTTCCGGCTCTCCGACGTGTCGATGTTCGTCAACGTCTCGCCCGCGCAGCTGCTGCAACCGGACTTCGTCGATGTCGTGCGGCGGGCGTTGGAGTCGGCCGGGCTGCCTCCGGACGCGCTGTGGTTGGAGGTCACCGAGACGTTGCTCGTCGACAAGGGCCCGGAGGTGACCACGACGCTCGTCACCCTGCGCGAGGCGGGGGTGCATCTGTGCATCGACGACTTCGGCACCGGCTACGCGTCGCTGTCTCGGATCATGCAGCTGCCCGTCGACTGCGTGAAGATCGACAGCTTCCTCGTCGCGCGCGTCGGCGAGGACACCACCGCGCAGCGTCAGCTCGGCGCGGTCATCGACCTCGTGCGCAGCCTCGGCATCGAGCACGTCGTCGCCGAGGGCGTCGAGACCTCCGCGCAGGAGGCCGCCGTGCGCCAACTCGGCTGCCCGATGATCCAGGGGTTTCTCTACGGGCGGCCGAAGACTGCGCAGGCGATGCTCGCGGCGCGCGGAATGGTGCTCGACGATCTGGAGGACGACCCGCTGCCGACCGGTGGGGTGAGCGGAGCCCGACGGGCGTGAGCCGGGCTCACCCCACCGTCGCCTCCCACCCGGCGCCGGAGCGCCGGTACGAGACGGTCACCGGCGCCTGCGGATCGCCGCCCACCTGGTCGAACGTGTACTGCTCGGCGTAGCTGATGCGTTCGGTGGTGACGACGCTCGCGCCGTCGAGGCGGGCGTCCTCGATCGCGCGGAACGCGGGACCGTCCTCGTCACCGGGCGTGGCCGGGGTGCCCCGGATCACCGGTCCCTTGAGGCGCAGCTCGTCGGAGGCGGCGTCGAAGGCCGCGACGAACCACAGCAGGGAGGTCCGGCCGGCACAGCAGCTCTCCGGTGGGCTGCCGGAACACTGCAGCGCCAGCACCGTCTCCGGGGAGCCGTCGGAGTCGACGTCGGCCGTGCCGAGCACGCGGCTCTCCATGATGCTGACGTCGGCGAACGAGCCGTCGGGCTGCTCGCCGACGCCCTTGCCGCCGGTGAGTTCGATGGGCACGTCGTGCTCCCAACCGGTCTCACCGTCTCCGCACACGCCGGCGGGGATGGTCGCGTTCATCGGATCGACGGCGGGCGCCGCGTTCGCCGTCTGTCGGGACGTGGTGCCGCCCCTCTCCCCGCCGGAGCCGCCGGAGTCGGTGGAGGTGCCGCCGGAGTCGTCGGAGGTGGGGGCGGCGATGACCGCGGGCACCGGCGGCCGGTCGCTCGCGACGTCGAGTCGACCCAGGGTCAGCGTTCCGGTGCCGACCAGGGCGGCGAGGACCGCGCACATGCCGACGAGCACGACGGCGGCGACGCCCCAGGGCCGCGACCGGCGCCGGCCCGTCTCCGTGGGGTGCGTGGGCTCCGTGGCGGCGGTGCCGGGCACGACGATCGGGTCGCTGCCGCCGACGATCGCCCCGCACCGCCGGCAGAACCGGTCACCGGGAATCGCCTGTCGGCCGCACTGATTGCAGAACACCTCGCACCCCCACGCTCGCGGATGCCCCCGATGAGGTCGCGGGCATCCGGTCCTCCCATCGACCGGGGCGCCGGGGTTGCGAGCGCATCGCCCGGTACATCCCACCCCGCGCGTGTTGCATCAGTCGGGTGCCACAACCTCATGCAGCAATCGACTGGCACAAGCCCGCGCTCGCTCACACCGCCGCCGCGACGGCCAGGCCGTGGAACGCGCGCCCGTGGCGACCGGCGATCTCGTCGGCGGCCTGCGGGAACCCGTACAGCCAGCCCTGGGCCATGGGGCAGCCGACGGCGAGCAGCACGTCGGCCTGGCGCCTGGTCTCGACGCCCTCGGCGACGATCATCGAGATGTGCAGGCTGTTCAGCAGCGCGACCACCGAGCTGAGCAGGTCGGTGGCCTCGCCGGCGTCCTCGTCGATCCGGCTCACCAGGGATCGGTCGAGCTTGACGCAGTTCACCGGCAGCGTGAGCAGGGTCTGCAGCGAGGCGTATCCGGTGCCGAAGTCGTCGACGCTGATCGTGACGCCCATGGCGCGCAGCGTCTGCAACGCGTTCATCGACGCGTGCCCGCGGTCGACCAGGGAGGTCTCGGTCAGTTCCAGCCACAGGCAGCGCGCGGGCAGGCCCGTCTCCTGGAGCGTCTGCGCGACGTGCTCGCAGAACTCGGGGTCCAGCAACTGCATCGGCGAGACGTTGACGGAGACGAACAGGCTGTCGTCGTCGAGTGCGCGTCGCAGCCGCTGCGCGTCCCGGCAGGCCCGCACGAGCACGGTGCGGCCGAGCGCGACGATCAGGCCGCGGTCCTCGGCCATCGGCACGAACATGGCGGGTGGCACCGACCCGAGCTGCGGGTGCTGCCAGCGGGCCAGCGCCTCCCACCCCACCTTCCGGCGCAAGCGGTGGCCTCCCATGATCGGCTGCAGTTCGACGAACAGGTCGTCGCCGAGAATGGCCTCGTCGAGGTCCGCGGCGAGGGCGCTCTGGTCGCGGCTGCGGCTCTCCAGCGCGGTGTCGAACAGCACGCTCAGGCCGCGGCCGTTGCGCTTGGCCTCGTAGAGCGCCTCGTCCGCCTTGCGAACCAGGTCACCGGGGCTCTGACCGTCGCCGGGGAAGGCGCAGGCGATGCCGATCGAGGGACCGATGCGGATCCGGTGCCCGTGCGCGCGCATCGGCTCGATGAACTGCCGCTGCATGCGGGCGGCGCGGGCGAGCGCCTCGTCAGGGTGGTCGACGACGGTGTGCAGCACGAACTCGTCGCCGCCGTGTCGGCTGAGCACCTCGCGCTCGCCCTTGGAGCCGGCCAGGCGCGCGGCGATCTGGATGAGCAGCGAATCCCCGACGTGGTGTCCCCAGGTGTCGTTGACGCGCTTGAAGTCGTCGAAGTCGAGAAACAGCACGGCGACGATGCCGGACGTGGCGTGGCTCGCCGCGAGCCGGTCCTCGAGCGAGGTGAGGAAGGCCGCGCGGTTCGGCAGGTCGGTCAGCTGGTCGTGCGAGGCCCGGTGTCGACTGGTCTCCTCGGCGCGGGACAGGTCGCTCATCGTCACCGCGAGCCGGATGAACAAGATGATGATGACCAGCGCGAGCAGCGAGGACCGCACGAGCGCGTCGACCACCCCGCGGATCGGGTAGAAGGTCGACACCACGGCCGGGGACACCATGAACAGCAGCAGGGCGGAGCGTTGCCGGGCGCGTTCGATCCCGAGCCCGACGTCCGGCTGCGGGCGGGTGATGCGCGCGACCGAGGGATGGCAGGCTCCGAGCGCGAAACCCCAGTACGCGAATAGGAACAGCGACGTCAGCGCGGGGATCATCGCCCCTGGGCGGTCGGTCCAGACGACCGTGTAGATTGTGTCAACAATCTGCAACATGATGAGGCCGAAGAGGATCACCCACATCGACAGCGCCGGCGCCCGCAGACGCAGGATGAGCTGCACCGACAGCGAGATGAGGATGACGTCGAGCACGGGGTAGATGGCCCACAGGATGGAGTCGGAGACGACCGCCTGCCCGAGCCGGGGGGCCACCGTCACCGACCACATCGCGAGGCTGACCCCGCCGGCTACGGCCACCGTGTCGAGGGCGCTGCCGCGCGCCGGCCGTTTCCCGAGCCGACGCAGCAACATGACCAGCCAGCCGATGAGCGTCAGGTAACCCGACAGCGCGAACAGGTCGGCCACCTCGAGCGGGCCGATCGTCGCCGTCGAGTCGCGGTTGACGAGCCCGAGGAGGAAGATCAGCGCCCCCAGGGCGGCCAGCACCCACAGCCGACGCGGCCGGGCGTTGCGCAGCGGCGGCCCGATGGCCATGGCCGCGACGCACGAGATGGCCGTCCCGACGAACGCGACCTGCCCGACTCCGTCGGGGCGCCAGGTGTACAGCAGGGCGCACGCGACGACGACGAGCAGCGACCCGACGACCACCGCCCGGCTGCGGAGCGAGCCGAGGTCATCAGCGAGGCCGGTAGCACGCAAGGAAGTTCACCCCCTCGACGTCGCCCCCGTAGCAGCGGCCGCGGTACTCGGCGGCGAACCCGTGCCGGCCCGCCTCCTCGCTGAGGGTGGGGTAGTCGCAGAACTCCCAGGTGCCGGAGCGGGCGGCCGTGTCGATGAGCGCGTCGACGAGGGCGACCGCCACGAGCCCGACGTGGGCCAGCGCGCGCGGCCCGACCGCGTGGACGTGCTCGGTGATCAACGGCCAGGAGCCGGGTCGGTCGGTGTGGCTCACGACGACGGAGCCGGTGGGGCGCAGCACGCGCCGGGCCTCCCGCCAGAAGGCGTCGCGGTCGTGCAGCGCGTACAGCACGTTGACGGCGACGAGACGGTCGACGCTGCCCGAGGGCAGGTCCGCGAGCCCCGCGACGACGTCGTCCTGGCGCAACTCGGTGGGCACCGGGCTGCGGCGCAGTTTGCGCCGGGCGCGCGCGAGCATGGGACCGGAGCCGTCGATGCCGAGGAGCGTGGCGGGCCGGTGACGGGCCAGCCGCTGCAGCACGTTGCCGGTGCCGCAGCCGACCTCGACCACGTCGTCGTCGGTGTCGACAGCCGCGGCGTCGGCGACGGCGTCGAGCAGCCGGCGGTAGCCGGTCAGGTGCAGGAGGTTGTCGTAGACCCGCGCGTAGGCGGCCCACAGCGCCGTCTCCAACGGGCCGCTCGCGGTCGCAGGCGGCGCGACAGTGGTGGTGTCGGCGGTCATGGGCGGCGCTCGGTGGGGTTCTCGGGGAACAGCTCGGGAAGCCGCGCGCGCAGGGGCGCCAACTTGTGGCCGGCGGCCGTGCAGGCGACGATGCCGGCGCCCCGGTCGGTCCAGATGATGCCGGGGATGACGTCACTGCCCATGAACCACTGCGGCGGTCCGAGCGGGCTGATGACCGGCCCGAGGCTGCCCACGATGCTGCGGGCCAAAGACGGGTGGATGGCCATGACCCATGCGGTGTGCTCCTGCTCGATGCTGCGCGCCCACATGGCGGCGTACAGCGCCAACGACGTGAACCGCGGGGCGCGCCGACGCACCGCGAGTGCGCTGATCTCGACGACCGCGTGGCCGCCCTGACGCAGCACGTGCCGGCGTGCCACGTCGTCGAGGTTGCTCAGGCTCATCGCGGGCAGGCGGCCCGGGTCGTCGAACTGGATCTGCCGACCGACCCCGACCGGGTGGCGATGGTGGTCGCGGGCGATGAAGTAGGTCGAGATGCCGGCCCACGGATCCACGTCGGCGCTGAGCACGCCTCCGCGCAGATCCGGTGGCTCGACGTAGTGCCGTTCGAGATAGACGTCGGCGTGCAGCCGCCTTGCGTCCCACACGTCCTCGTCGGTGCGAACCTGCTCGACGGTCACGCCGAACACGTCGGTGCGCAGGTGTTCTTGTGTCACTGACATCGTCAGTTCCCCCTCAGCCGCACGGCCGGTCGCGCTCGCAGTCACACCCGGCCGCTGGGCGGGTGGTGCGGGCATGGTCGGGCCGCTCGTGAGCAGCTCACGACCGTGTCGTGCGATTCCCCTTATCTGTCGCGCGTCGGCCGGCGGCGCCTCAGACACCCTTGCGGGCTTCTCCCCTGAGAACTCCGGCACCGCGGCTGGTCGACGCGCTGTGATCCCTGTCGTCCAAGACAATCGACCGACCTGGCCGTGACCTGAGCCACGCGGAAGAATCCGCTCACCGGATCGATCATCCATATCGACATCCCCGATGCGGCCCCGTCCCGGCGCGTCGCGAATCGCCGCTGGTCACGGGGTTACGCCGAATCGGGCGGCGGATCGGGATCGTCGATATGGATGTTTCCTCGGCAGATCCTCGGGACCTGCGGCGGCTGTCGGCGCCACGAGCGGCCGCTCGGCCACGAGCGGCGCGGCGGCTGGTACACATGAGACGTGCCTGGCTGGATCCCCCGATGGACACCAGAAGTCCTCGCGCCCGGCTCCTTCGCGTTCGTCATGGCCACCGGGATCGTCGGGGTGGGCGCCGCGCTGACCGGCCTGGGGGCGCTGGCGTCCGTGCTCGTGTTCATCGCGACGCTCGGATACGCCTGTCTCGTGGCGGCGCACGCGTGGCGCCTGCTGGCTTACCGGGCGGCGATGGGTCGTGACCTGCGCGATCCACGGCGGGCATTCGGCTACTTCACGTTCGTCGCCGGAACGGACGTCGTCGCGGTGTGCCTCGCGGCGGCCGGCCGGCACGGGGTGGCGACCGCGCTGCTCATCGTGGCGCTGACGACCTGGCTGGTGCTCGGCTACGCGGTGCCGTGGACGGCGGTGCTGGGATCGCATCCGCGGCCGGTGCTCGCCGCCGCGAACGGCAGCTGGTTCATCTGGGTGGTCGCGTCACAGTCGGTGGCGGTGGTCGCCGCGACCCTGCAACCGGTGCTGACACCGGCCCGCTCGGCGCTCGCGGTGGTCGCCGTGCTGACGTGGTCGGTGGGGCTGGTGCTGTACGCGGCCGCCGCGGTCTTCGTCTCGTTGCGGCTCATGCTCTACGAGCTCACCCCGGAGGAGCTCGATCCCACGTACTGGGTGTCGATGGGGGCGGTGGCCATCACCGTCGTCGCGGGCGCGCGAGTGGTCGAGATGCTGCAGACGCCGATCGTCGATGCCACGCGGGGCCTCGTCGCGGGCCTGTCGGTCGTGCTCTGGTCGTTCGCGAGCTGGCTCATTCCGGTGCTCGTGGCGGTCGGGGTGTGGCGGCACGTCGTGCACCGGGTGACACTGCGGTACGTGCCAGCGATGTGGAGCATCGTGTTCCCGCTCGGGATGTACGCGGTCGCCGGCATGTACCTGGGCCAGGCCGACAGGCTGCCGTTCGTCGAGGCCGTCGGGCGCGCCTGGTTCTGGGTGGGTCTGGCGGCGTGGGTTCTCGCGGCCTCGGCCATGACGCGCTCTCTGGCGCTTTCTGTCGCGCGCGGACGAAATTTGGGGAAATAGTCTTCCGCTGTGGTGTGAATCGTCTCCGGAATAGGCCCTGTTGCGGTGAGGAACTGCTGTTTCACGAACGGCTTCCCCGGCCTGGAAACCGATATTTCGAGTTATCCACAGATGCGTCTTGTGGTCTGTATTATCGCTGTCCATTGGGGTAGAATCGAACTACTGCTCGAACCTGGTTGGACCTGGTTGGACCTGGTGGAAAGGGGGTCGTGTGATGTCTGTGGGGGCGGCACCGCGGTCTGATGGTGCGGCGATCTCGCGGTTGATTTCGGTCGCGCGGGATTTGCGTGATCAGCCCGAGAATGGCGGGTGGGTGCGGTTGCGGGAGATTTCCCAGGCGTATGACGAGCTTGATGTGCAGGCTGCGGATGCCACGGGGGAGTTGGCGCGGGCGCAGGCGGCTGCGGATCTGGCGGTGCAGAACGAACAGATCGACCGGGGCCGGTTGGCGCCGCGGTATCGCAAGTCGGCAGGGGTGTTGTTGGACGAGGCCCGAGCCTGCATCGTCGACACCGCGGTCGCGACCCTCGGTGGGCCGGCCGGTGTGTGGCACGGTCGGGTCGCGCTCGGGGTGGCGCCGGAGTCGGTCGCCGCGCCGATCAAGGA
>JBDIAM010000050.1:0-14789 GCA_039812445.1 Piscicoccus intestinalis
CGCCTCGACCGGGTGCGCGTCGCGGCGATCCTCGCGGCCCCGGGCCGGTACTTCCGCGACTGGCAGGCGCCCTCGCCCGCCGACCTCGAACCGCGCGCCGGGCTGCGACCGATGACGCCGGACGGGCTGCCGGTCATGGGCGCGCTACCCGGCCTCGACAACGCGTTCGTCTCCGGCGGGCACGGGATGATGGGCATTACGTTCGGGCCCGGTGCCGCCTCCGTCATGACCGATCTTGTGCTACATGAGCGTCACAATCCGGCGCTCCAGGCCTTCTCGCCCGCCCGCTTCTCGCGCCGCCGTCGCGGAGCGGGCGTGACCGCCGACCAGCGACTGCAAGGAGTTCGATGATGACCCGTAAGCCCGTGCAGCTCAAAGGAATTCTGGCTGCCGTGACCACCCCGTTCAGCGCCGACGGCTCGACCGTCGACGAGGAGGCGATCGGCGCGCAGACCGAGCGACTCATCGCCGCCGGCATCCACGGCCTCGTGCCGTGCGGCTCGAGCGGCGAGTTCTTCTCGCTGTCACCGGATGAGTACCGGCGGGTCATGGAGGCGTACGTGCAGGCGGCCGCCGGGCGTGTGCCGGTCGTCGTCGGCATCGGCGCCATGACGACCGCCGAAGCCATCGACCTCGCCCAGCACGCCGAGCGCGTCGGCGCCGACGCGATCATGGTCGTCGCGCCGTTCTACGAGCCGCTCAGTCTCCCGGAACTGACGACCTTTCTCACCGACCTGTCGGCCGCCATCAATGTATCGATCATCTACTACAACCTGCCCGGCGCGACGGGGATCAAGCTCGACGCCGACCAGATCGCGCAGCTCGGCCGGATCGACGGGCTCGACTACCTCAAGGACACCTCCGGCGACGCGGTCACCCTGACCGACCTCATCGTCAACCGATCGGACTCCATCACGGCGTTCAACGGCTGGGACACCCTGACGTTCATGGGCCTGGCCACCGGCGCGCAGGCGTCGGTCTGGGGCGCGGCCGGGCTCGTGCCCGAGCAGGCGGTCGCGCTGTACGAGGCCCTCGCGGTCGACGCCGACCTGCGCCGCGGTCGCGAGTTGTGGCGCGACCTGTGGGGGCTCAGTGACGCGCTGGAGTCGGTGAGCAACTACGCCGCGGGGCTCAAGGCCGGGCTGGAGATCCTCGGCCACCCGGTCGGTCCGCCGCGGGCCCCCATCCAGCCGCTGAGCGCCGAGGACCGGGCCCGCATCGAGGCGGCTCTGGCTTCCTTCCGGGCGTAGGGGCGCATTACGGCGCGTAGGGCCCCGGCGCCAGGCCGGTGCGCTGGCTGCGACACTCAGATCACCCAACCCGCACGGAGGGCACCATGACCACCGAACCCGCCGGACTGGCCACGAACGCGGACGTGACGAAGGCCGACCTGGCGCACGTCTTCCACTCCTGGTCGGCGCAGGGGAGCCTGAATCCGCTGCCGCTCGCCGGCGGCCTCGGCAGCGAGGTGTGGGACGTCGACGGCACGCGCTATCTCGACTTCGCCAGCCAGCTCGTCTTCACGAACATGGGGCACCAGCACCCGAGGCTGCTCGACGGCATCCGGGAGCAGCTCGACACGCTCGCCACCGCCGCGCCGCCGTTCGCGAACGAGACCCGGGCGAAGGCCGCCCGGCTCATCACCGAGCGCGCGCCCGAGGGGTTCGAGAAGGTGTTCTTCACCAACGGCGGCGCCGACGCCAACGAGAACGCGATCCGCATGGCCCGGCTGGTGACCGGGCGCGACAAGGTGATCAGCCGGTACCGCTCGTACCACGGCAACACCGGCGCCTCGATCGTCGCGACCGGCGACTGGCGGCGCTACCCCAACGAGTACGCGCGCGGGCACGTGCACTGCTTCGGCCCCTACCTGTACCGCAGTGAGTTCTGGGCGAACTCGCCGGACGAGGAGTGCGAGCGGGCGCTGCACCACCTCGAGCGGGTCGTCCAGTGCGAGGGTCCGGAGACGGTCGCCGCCATCCTCCTGGAGACGGTGCCCGGCACCGCCGGGGTCATGGTGCCGCCTCCCGGCTATCTGTCCGGCGTGCGCGAGATCGCCGACCGGTACGGGATCAAGCTCATCCTCGACGAGGTCATGTGCGGCTTCGGGCGCACCGGGCAGTGGTTCGCGCTCGACGCCCACGACGTGCGACCCGACCTCATCACGTTCGCCAAGGGCTCCAACTCCGGCTACGTGCCGGTCGGCGGCGTCATCATCAGCGACGACATCGCGGCCGCCTTCGACGAGCGGGTGTTCCCCGGCGGACTGACGTACTCCGGGCACCCGTTGGCCGCCGCCTCCGTCGTCGCCAACCTCACCGCGATGGCCGACGAGAACGCCGTCGAGCACGCCGCGGCGATCGGGCGCGACCACCTCGGGCCGGCGCTGGCCGCCCTCGCGGACAAGCACGAGGTGGTCGGCGAGGTGCGCGGAGTCGGGGTCTTCTGGGCCGTCGAACTCGTCGCCGACCGCGCGACCAAGGAGCCGCTGGGCGCCGCGCCGATGGGCGCGCTCAAGGACACCCTGCAGCACGCGGGGCTGTTGCCGATGATCGTCGCCAACCGGGTGCACATGGTGCCGCCGTGCGTCGTCACCCCGGAGGAGGTCGAGCGCGCCGTCGCCCTCCTCGACGAGGGCCTGGCCGCGCTCTGACCTTCTCGGTACGCCCTCTGATCGTCTCCGACCGCCCTCTGAACAACCCTGAAAACTGCGTGTCGCGGTCGCGACTGCGGGCACGGACAGCAGTTCTCACCACGACATGTGCGCTGCACGGCTCTCACAGGAGGACGCGGTCGAGACAGTGCTGCGCGCGAATGGGCCGAAGACGAAGTTGGCTTACATACTGCGCCCTCGGCGATGGAGGGCTCTGCATCGCCCCAGGTCAGCGAGACGACCGAATAAGTTGCACGGGAGTGTGTAAGTCATTCTCGTCTCGCCCCCGAAAACTGAGGGCCGAATCAGGCCCCAGATGCAGTTTCCAGGGATGTGGGGGGTGATTGACGTCGAAATCTACGTCAGCCTAGGCTGACTACGATTCTGACGTCAGGAGGCGGTGTGGCGCGGTTCCAGGGGCCGATCACCTCGCCCGAACAGCTGGGCGACGCGATCCGGCAGGGGCGGGAGATCCAGGGGTGGTCGCAGCGTGAACTCGCCCGGCGGCTCGGAGTGACTCAGAAGTGGCTGTGGGAGCTGGAGCACGGCAAGCCCGGGCTGTTGATGGAGCGGCTGTTCGCTGCGTTGGCCGAGGTCGACGTCGCGCTGATCGCCGAGTTCGACGATCCGGCCTACGACGACCCGGCCTTCGACCGGGCTGAGTGTGCTCACCCCGCGGCTGGGGAGCCGGCTCCGTGAGCGCGGGTATCGAGTTGAGCGTGGAGCTGTACGGCAGCCCCGTCGCGGCGCTGCACGGGGCAGCCTGGCGGTCCACCGACCTGCAGTTCTCACCACGACACGCAGTTTTCGGGGACGTTGGGGGCGGCGGGTAGGTTGGGGCGGTGATTCTCTCCGTTGTCGCGCTGGTCATCGGTGTGCTCGCGTACGGGCTCGCGGGGGCGCGGCTCTCGGACGGGGCGCAGTCCGAGGGCGGGCCGCTTCGGTCTCCGGCGTGGTGGGTCGGCACCGGCTGCCAGGGCGCCGGGTTCGTGTTCACTCTGGCTGCGCGGCAGCATCTGCCGCTGCTCATCGTGCAGGCCTGCGTCGTCGGGGGGCTGGCGGTCACCGCGGTGATCCAGCACCTGGCCGGCACCCGGCGCATCGGGGCCCGCGACGGGGTCGCGATCCTCGCGGTCATCGGCGGCATCATCGCGCTCGCGCTGACGACCGTGCCCGGGGCCGCGGTGCCGATCGCGCCCGTACACCTCATCGTCATCGCGGCGACCGTCGCGGCCTGCGGGCTCGCGTTGCTCGTGCGACTGCCTCCGGGAATCAGCGGGCTGTTCGCCGGCACCGGGTTCGCGATCAGCGCGATCACCGCGCGGCTGCTCGTCGCCGATTCGCGACTGTCGATGTGGCGCCCGTGGGAGTGGCCGCTGCTGTCGTGGCTCGCCGCGTTCCTGCTCGTCGCCGGGCTCGTGCTCGGGCAGGTGCACCTGACCGTCGGGCTCAAGCGCGCGCACGCCGTCGCGGTGCTCGGCACGAACTACCTCATGTCGACCCTCGTGCCCGCCGCCATCGGCTGGACCCTGCTCGCCGAGGAGCCGCGGGAGGGCACGATCTGGCTCGTCGCCGTCGGCCTCGTGCTCGCGCTCGCCGGTGCGATGACGCTGTTGCGCAGCGACGACGCCGTGCCGGGGGAGCCCGAACACGCCACCGGAGCCTGACGGCTCACGCGTGGGGCCGCGGGCCTACGCCGACTGGGGTGGGCGCGGGGGTGCGGCCAGCAGCGACTTGATGTCGAGGTAGTGGTGATGCACCTCGTGCACGGTGTGCGCGGCGAGCCACCGCAGATTGCGCGGCTGCGGCGACGGATAGTTGTAGATGAGCTCCAGATCCCAGTCGTAGTACGAGAGCAGCCGCAGCGAGCGGGCCAGCCGCGCGGCCGACCAGTGCAGTTCGAGGGCGAGGTTGATGGGGTCCAGGCCCTGGTATTCGCCCCACTCGACCCGCTGCTCGGTGAGCATCGGCACGACGTGAGCGCCCGGTTCCACCCGGGCCCGCAGCAGCCGCTCGCGCTGGGTGATGAGCACGTCACGCACGTGCCCGCCGTATTCGAGAACGCTCCACCCGTCCGCCCGGTTGTCGGCTCGACGGCCGGCCGAGGCGATCGTGGCCGAGAGCGTCGCCGCGGTCGACTCCAGCTGGTCGGCGGCGTTGCGCGCGGTGATCGAGTCGTACGCGAAACCGCACTGCTCGCACACGGTCATGGCGGGCTCCTTCGGCCGTGGTGTACCCGTAGCTTTCCTCCTCGGGCGGTCCGGCGCCACCGGCTTGCCGCGAATAGCCCTGGGCGGCAGCGAATTGTGGGCCGGCGCGGGCGGCGCCGGCCCACACTTCTGCGCGGAACCCGGCAGGCTCAGCCGGGGAGCTTGCGGCCCAGTTTCCAGCCGATCCAGAACGCCGCGAGCCCGATCCCGATCTGCGGTGCGTACGCGCGGGCGACGACCGGCAACACCGTGGCCCCCAGGTCGAGGGCGTCGTCGGAGTCATCGGAGCCCGAGTCCTGACCGCCCGAGAACCGGCCGCCCGAACCCGGCGCCGAGTCGGGACCCGGGGTCGTCAGACCCGGAGGCGGTGAGGCCGGGGCCGGAGCGGCCGCGGGCGCGGGTGTCTCCCCGGTGCCGGACACCGGCGTTCCCGACGTTCCCGCACCGGAGGGCTCGGAGCCGGACCTCCCCGAACCGGCGCCGAGCCCGGCGAAACCGGAGCCGGTCGCGCCGAACATGGCCGCGGTCAACGGTTCTCGCGGGGCGTCGGATCGCCCGGCGCCCGACCCGGCCCCGGCGCCAGACTCGACCCCGCCGGTCGACGAGGCATCCGTCGAGCCCGTCGAGCCTGACCCGGCGGCGCCACCGGCTCCACCGGCGCCACCGGCTCCACCGGCGCCACCGGCTCCACCGGCGACACCGGCTCCGGCCGGTTCGCCCGCCGAGCGCGGCTGCGACAGCTTGCCCTCGATACAGGAGATGAACTGCCCCAGCAGCTTGTCGGAGATGTCCTGGATGACGCCGCGGCCGAACTGCGCGGGCTTGCCGGTGATCGTCAGGTCGGTGCTCACGTCGACCTGGGTCTGGCCGGAGCCGCCCTGCGAGAGCTGGATGGTCGCGGTCGCACCGGCCATGCCGTTGCCCCGCTTGTCCTTACCGCGGCCGTCGATGACGGCCCGGTGGCCCGCGTCGTCACGCTCGGTGATCCGCCCGGTGCCGGCGTAGACCATCGCGATCGGCCCGAGCCGCACCTTGACCTGACCGGTGAAGCCGTCGTCGGTCACCTCCGTGACGCTCGCGCCGGGGAAGCACTCGCCGACCTCACGCAGGTCCATGAACAGGGCCCACGCCTGGTCGATCGAGGCAGGGACGGTGAACGAGTGGGTCAGTTCCATGCGATCACGCTCCGGCGGCCGCGAGCACCGCGCGGCGGGTCAGCACCGTCGCCAGGTGGCGGCGGTAGTCGGCGTCTCCTTGCAGGTCCTCCGGGGGATGGGTGCTGTCGGCCGCCGAGGCGCAGGCCGCGCCGACCGCCTCCTCGGTGAGTTCGCACCCGGCGAGCGCGGACTCGACCGAACGCGCCCGCAACGGGGTCGGGCCCATGTTCGTCAGGCCGACCTTGGCCTCGGCGATCCGCCCGTCCTCGACGCGCACCGTCGCGGCGACCGCGACGATCGACCACTGGTGCACGACCCGCACGAACTTCTCGTAGTGCGCACCCCAGCCGGTGTGCTTGGGGATGCGGATCGCCGCGAGGATCTCGTCGTCGCCGACCGCCGTCGTGAACAGGTCGACGAAGAAGTCGGCGGCCGGCACGACCCGCTGACCGGACGGACCGACGATGACGAACTCCGCGTCGAGGGCCAGAGCCGGCGCGCCGACGTCACCGGCCGGGTCGGCGTGCGCGAGCGCCCCGCCGACCGTGCCGCGGTGTCGGATCTGCGGGTCGGCGACCGTCTTGACGGCCTCGATCAGCAGTCCCGCGTGCGCCCGGGCCAGGTCGTCGCGCAGGAACTCGTCGTAGCGGGTCATCGCGCCGACGACGATGCCCTCGCCGTCGTCGAACACCCCGCGCAACTCGGCGACCTTACCGAGGTCGATGAGTACCTCCGGCGCGGCCATCCGCATGCGCAGGATCGGCAGCAGGCTCTGCCCGCCGGCGATGATCTTGGCGCCGTCGCCGTGCTCGCGCAGCGCCTCCAGCGCCTCGACCAGCGAGGTCGGGGCGACGTAGTCGAAGGATGCGGGGATCATCGCGGGGCTCCGTCCTGCTCGCCGCCGGCGGCGGGAGGCGGTTGCTCACCGGCCGGTCCGGGCGGGTCCTGGTTCGGCTGGTCGGGGTCGAAGTGCGACGTCGGCTGCGCCGTCGTCGTCTCGTGGGCCTGCGCGCCCGCGCTCTGAATGGCCTTCCACACCCGCTGCGGGGTGCACGGCATCCGGATGTCGGCGACGCCCAGGTGCCGCACCGCGTCGATGACCGAGTTGACGACCGCGGGGGTCGAGGCGATGCAGCCGGCCTCACCGACTCCCTTGGCGCCGATGTCGTTGGTCGTCGAGGGGGTGACGGTGTTGTCGGTGTCGAAGCTGATCGTGTCGGCCGCCGTCGGAAGCGTATAGTCGACGAACGATCCGGAGACGAGCGTGCCCTGCTCGTCGAAGACCGCCTCCTCCCACAGCGCCTGGGCGATGCCCTGGACGAGTCCGCCGTGGATCTGGCCCTCGACGATGAGCGGGTTGACGATCGTGCCGACGTCGTCCACGCAGGCGTACTTGCGCAGGCTGACCTGACCGGTCTCCGTGTCGACCTCAACCGCACACAAATGTGTGCCGTGCGGGTAGGAGAAGGCGCTCGGGTCGTACGTCGCCTCGCTGTCCAGACTCGGCTCGACGCCGTCGGGCAGGTTGTGCGCGGCGAACACCGCGAGCGCGATCTCGGGCAGGGAGACGGTCTTGGCGCCCTCGCCGGCTCCCTTGACGGCGTAGGAGCCGGCCTCGAACTCGAGGTCGTCCGGGGATGCCTCGAGCAGGTGCGCCGCGATCGGCTTGGCCTTCTCGATGACCTTGTCGGCGGCCTTGAGCACCGCCTGGCCGCCGACGACCAGCGACCGGGAGCCGTAGGTGTCCAGGCCCTTGGGGGAGATGTGGGTGTCGCCGTGCAGCACCTCGACGTCGTCGAAGGCGACGCCGAGCTTGTCGGCCACGAGCTGGCTCCAAGCCGTCTCGTGGCCCTGGCCGTGCGCGCTGGAGCCGGTGACGACCTCGACCTTGCCGGTCGGCAGCATCCGCACGTTGGCGTGTTCCCAGCCGCCGGCGCCGTAGTTGAGCTCCCCGAGCACCCGCGATGGCGCCAACCCGCACATCTCCGTGAAGGTCGAGATGCCGATGCCGAGCTGCACCCGGTCGCCGCGCTCGCGGCGCTCGCGCTGCTCGGCGCGCAGGCCGTCGTAGTCGAACAGCTCCTTGGCGCGCGCGGTGGCCGCCTCGTAGTTGCCCGAGTCGTACTCCAGCCCGCAGACCGTCGTGAACGGGAACTCCTCGTGGGCGATCCAGTTCTGCTCGCGGACCTCCAGGGGGTCGCGGCCCAGCTGCGCGGCGAGCTCGTCCATCATCCGCTCGATGGCGAAGGTCGCCTCGGGTCGGCCGGCGCCGCGGTAGGCGTCGGTCCACGTCTTGTTCGTGAACACGTTTGTGGCGTTGAACTGATACGCGTCGAACTTGTAGATCGAGTTGTACATGAACGCACCGAGGATCGGCGTGCCCGCGGTGACGAGCCCGAGGTAGGCGCCCATGTCGGTGGTGATGTCGACCTTCAGGGCCCGCACCCGGCCGTCGGAGTCGGCGGCCAGCGTGAGCTTCTGCCACTGGTCGCGGCCGTGGTGGGCCACCATGAGCGACTCGCTGCGGGTCTCGGTGAACTTGCACGGTTTGCCGGTGCGCTGCGCGGCGAGGAAGGTGATGACCTCCTCGGGGGTGACCTGCAGCTTGCCGCCGAAACCGCCGCCGACGTCGGGGGCGACGACCCGCACCTTGGACTCGGGGACGCCGAGCGTCATCGCGAGCATGAGCCGCAGGATGTGCGGCACCTGGGTGGCCGACCACATGACGAGTTGCTCGCCGGTGGGGTCGACGACCGTGGAGCGCGGCTCCATGAAGCTGGGGATGAGCCGCTGGTTGCGGAACTCGCGTTCGACGACGACGCCGTCGGCGCGGGCCTTGTCGATGAGTTCGTCGACAGCGCTGCCGGTGCCTGCGGTCTGGCTGTCGAACTGCCAGAACGCGCTCTTGTTCGTGCCGAGGTCGGGGTGGGCCAAGGCCTCGTCGGCCGCCGCCTTCTTCAGGTCGAGCGCGGCCGGCAGTTGCTCGTAGTCGACGTCGACGAGCTCGGCGGCGTCGCGGGCCTGGGCGGGGGTGGCGGCGACGACGACGGCGACGACCTCGCCGGAGAACGCGACCCGGTCGACGGCGACCGCCGGGTGCTCGGGCGCCTTCTGGTCGGTCGTGATCGGCCACGCGCACGGCAGTGACCCCTGCACGTCCTTGACGTCCTGGCCGGTGAAGACCGTGACGACACCCGGAGACTGCGCCGCGGCGCTCGTGTCGATCGACGTGATCGTCGCGTGGGCGTAGGGGCTGCGGACCATCGCCAGGTGCAGCATGCCCGGCAGCACGATGTTGTCGGTCCAGCGGGTGCGGCCGGTGATGAGGCGCTGGTCCTCCTTGCGGCGGCGGGCCCTGCCGACCTCGCGGCCCGTCTGCGTGGTCGGCTCGGTGGTGCTCGTCATGCCTGCTCACCCGCCCCCGAGGCCTGCTGCACGGCCCGCACGATGTTCTGGTAGCCGGTGCAGCGGCACAGGTTGCCCTCGAGCCCGTGGCGGATCTCGCTCTCGCTGGGCGTGGGGTTGTCGTTGAGCAGGTCGACGGACTGCATGATCATGCCCGGCGTGCAGAACCCGCACTGCAGGGCGTGGGCCTCGTGGAAGGCCTGCTGCATGCGGTGCAGCTGCCCGTCGACGGCCAGGCCCTCGATCGTCGTCACCTCATGCCCGTCGGCCTGCACCGCGAGCATGTTGCACGACTTGACGCTGCGCCCGTCGAAGTGCACCGTGCACGCGCCGCAGTTGCTCGTGTCGCACCCGATGACGGTGCCGGTCTTGCCGAGGCGCTCGCGCAGGTACTGCACGAGCAGCATCCGCGGTTCGACCTCGTCGCTATGGTCGACGCCGTCGACCTTGACGTTGATGCGGGTCATCCGTCACTCCTTCGTGTCGGTTGCGGCTGTGGCGTCATCGCCCGTCGGTCCGCCGGCACGCACCGGCCCGTGAAGGCATCCTCACCTGTCGCCGCGCCGGTGACAACAGGTGGTCGACGACGGTGTCGACACACCGCCGGGCCTCTGGGCGCTGTCCGGGCCACCCGGTGGGGTGGATTCACGTGCGGTCCGGGTGATCCGGGTGATCCGGGTCGCTCGGGTCGTCTGGGTCGCTCGAGTGGTCTGGGTCGTGGTGGTGGATGGGGCCGTCGCGCTCGGACAGGCGGTCGCCGCGTCCGCCCCACTGCTGGGCGATGATCTCGGCGGCGATGCTGACCGCCGTCTCCTGCGGGGTGCGGGCGCCGAGGTCGAGTCCGATGGGGCTGGCCAGCCGGTCGAGCTCGGCGTCGCTCAGGCCCGCCTCCCGGAGCCGGGCCATCCGGTCGGCGTGGGTGCGGCGGCTGCCCATCGCGCCGACGTAGGCGAGGGGGGTGCGCAGCGCGACCTCGAGCACCGGCACGTCGAACTTCGGGTCATGGGTGAGCACACAGACCACTGTGCGGTCGTCGAGGCGGCCCGCCTCGCGTTCGGCGGTCAGGTAGCGGTGCGGCCAGTCGACGACGACCTCGTCGGCGTCGGGGAATCGGCTCGCGGTCGCGAAGACGGGACGGGCGTCACAGACGGTGACGTGGTAGCCGAGGAAGACGCCGACCTGCGCGACGGACGCGGCGAAGTCGATCGCGCCGAAGACGATCAACCGCGGGCGCGGGGCGTAGGCGGCGACGAACACGCGCAGGCCCTCCCCGCGGCGCTCCCCGTCGGGACCGTACGTGAGGGTGTCGGTGTGTCCGCCGGCGAGCAGTCCCCGGGCGTCGTCGGTGACGGCGGCGTCGATGCGCTCGCTGCCGAGGCTGCCGGTGGGCGGGTCGTGCTCGGCGGGATGCACGACGAGCCGGCGCCCGACGCGGTCGCGGTCGGGGTGCTCGATGATCGTGGCCACCGCGACGGGGCGGCCGGCGGCGATGTCCGCGGCCACCGCCTCCAGTTCGGGAAAGGTCTGCCTGCTGACCGGCTCCACGAACACATCGAGGATGCCGCCGCAGGTCAGGCCGACGGCGAACGCGTCGTCGTCGCTGACGCCGTACCGCTGCAGCTCGGGGCGGGCGTCGGCCACGACCTGCTGGGCCAGCTCGTAGACGGCCCCTTCGACGCAGCCCCCGGAGACCGAACCGACCGCCTGACCGCTCGGGCCGACGAGCATCGACGCGCCGGCCGGGCGCGGCGCCGAGCGCCACGTGGCGACGACCGTGCCCACCCCGACGGTGTCGCCGGCGCGCCACCACTGCAGGAGGTCGTCGAGAACGTCACGCATGCTGGACCACCCTCACGAAGTGCTCGAACGCGGCCAGCGAGTGACCGGCCACGAAGTCGTCGATGTAGGGGAGGGCGGCCACGATGCCGCCCTGCACGGGCTCGTACCCGGCTTTGCCCCGGTGCGGGTTGACCCAGACGACGTGGTGGGCCACCGCGCGCAGCCGGCGCATCTGGTCGCCGAGGTCGCGGGGGTCGCCGCGCTCCCAGCCGTCGCTGAACACCGCGACGACGGCGCCGCGGGCCATCCCGCGCCGGCCCCAACGGCGCAGGAAGACGTCGATGTTCTGCGCGAGCCGGGTGCCGCCGGACCAGTCGGGCACCGCGTCGCCGCACGCGATGAGCGCCCGCTCGGCGTCGCGGTGCTGCAGCGCCCGCGTGACGTGCGTGAGGCGGGTGCCCATCGTGAACACCTCGACGTCGGGCGTGCCGTGGCGGCCCGGGCCGGTGACGAACCGGTGGGCGAGCCGCAGCAGGGAGTCGGCGTAGGCGGACATCGACCCGGACACGTCGACGAGCAGCACGATGCGCCGCGGTCTCGTGCCGCGTCGCCGCCGCCGGATCGGGCCCGGTTCGCCCATGCGGCGCAGCTGGTCGCGCAGCGTGCGGCGCGGGTCGACGGCTCCGGAGCGGGACGGGGTGTGCCGGTGGGCGCGGCGGCGTGGCGCACGCGGGCTCAGCTGCCCGAAAAGCTGGGCGATCCGGGCGCGCTCGGCGGCGCTGAGGGCGGCCACATCGCGGTGGCGCAGGATGTCGTCGTCGCTGGCCCGGGCCCGCACGGTCTCCGCGTCGGTGCCGTCGTCTCCGTCGTCGCCGGTCGCGGTGTCGCGGTCGGTGGCCTCGATGGCGGCCTGGGGGTGCGCCACCGCGGACCGCCGCTGGCGTGGTCCGGTGGGCTGCTGCCCGAACCACGCGGTGAACACCTGGTCGTGGCGGCGCAGGTCGTCGGGGGAGGCGCACAGGGTGGCGCGCCCCGCCCAGAACACCCCGGTCGGGTCGGCCAGGCCGACCTGCGCGGCCGCCTGCAGGTAGGTGCGCTCGCGGTCGGCGGTGACGTTCACCCCGGCGGCGCGCAGCGCGCGGGCGAACCCGAGCAGAACGGCCTCGGGTCGGGAACCCGCCCGTGGGGCGGGCGTCGGAGGCCTCGACGCGTGCTCACCCGCGGCGAGCCCGGTCATCGATTCGGTCGGAGCGTCGGTCGTCGGGTCGGTGGGCGGGTCGGTCACCGGGTCGGTCGTCGGGTCGGTCGCGGTGTCGGTGGGCGGGTCGGTCGTCGGGTCGGTCATCGGGTCAGCACCCGGTCGAGCGCGGCGCGGACCCGTTCGGCGTCGTCGCGGTGCTTGACGGCGACCCCGAGGGTGGCCGCGGCGGTCTCGACGTCGAGATCGACGGCGCCGAGCTCGAGGAGGGCGCGGGCCCAATCGATGGTCTCGGCGACACCGGGCGGTTTGACGAGATCGCCGGTGGGCGCCTGACCCGCGCGCAGCCGCTGACAGGCGAGGACGACCTGCTCGGCGAGAAGGTCGGGGATGTGCGGCAGGTGCCGGTGCACGATCTGCAGTTCGCGCTCCAGGCCGGGGTGATCGATCCAGTGGTAGAGGCAACGCCGCTTGAGCGCGTCGTGCAGGTCGCGGGTGCGGTTGGACGTGAGCACGACGACGGGCGGGGTGGGTGCCCGGACCGTGCCGAGCTCGGGGATGCTCACCTGCCACGTCGAGAGCACCTCGAGCAGGAACGCCTCGAACTCGTCGTCGGCCCGGTCGATCTCGTCGACAAGCAGCACGACCGGTGCGTCCCGGAGCGCGCGCAGCACGGGCCGGGCGAGCAGGAACCGCTCGGTGAACAGTTCGTCCTCCACGGCGGCGAGATCGGTGCTCCCGGACGCGCCGGGCGCGGGGCCACCGCCGGACGCGGGCGGCCCGGCCGCGGGGGCGGCGCCGGACTCGGGCGGGCCGGCCGCGGGGGCGGCCCGGGTCGCCTCGAGCGCGCGTAGGTGCAGGATCTGGCGCGGGAAGTCCCAGTCGTACAGGGCCTGGCTCGCGTCGATGCCCTCGTAGCACTGCAGCCGGAGCACGGGCAGGCCCAGCGCACGCCCGAGCGCCTCGGCGAGTGCGGTCTTGCCCGTGCCGGGTTCGCCCTCGAGCAGCAGGGGGCGACCCATTCGCACCGCCAGCCAGGCGATCGTCGCCAGCGCCTCGTCGGCGAGGTAACCGGTCTGCTCGAGTCGGGTGCCGAGATCCGCGGGGGAGGCGACGGTCACGCTCGGGTGGTGCCCGGCCGGGTGGGCTGGTTCCGTCTGCGGTGTCGGCTCCATCCGCCCAGGATCACCCAAAGACGCTGCTCGCGACAGCCCACCTGGCCGAACGCCGGCGCGCCCCGGGTGCGCGTGGGTGCTGCGGCTCAGTGGCCGCTGCGCGGAAGGACCTTCACGCCGGCGTCGTTCGGCTGCTTCTGCGGCGTCGGGACCGTCAGCGCCGTCATCGCCCCGCCCGCCGAACTGAAGCAACCGGAGGATTTGCCGACCGTGCTGAGGCCGACGAGGTCGCCGGCTCCCCAGACGGCGGGCTTGCGGGTGGTGGCGGGGTACATGATCTGCGTCGGATCGGAGATCTTCGGGTGGTCCAGCCCCACCACATGGCCGAGTTCGTGCATGAGCACCTGCCCCCAGGTGCCGATGAGCCCGGTGGTGTTGCCGGCGCCGAATCCGGACGGGATCGACTTCGTGCGGTCGAGGACGACGTACCCCTGCACGATGCGGTGCCAGGACCGCTTGCCGGCGCGCGCCGTGTCGAGGTCGTAGAAGGCGCCGCCGACCCCGACCGTGTCGGCGCTGCCCGTCAGGTACGCGGAACGCCGGGCCTTCGTCGGGTCGTTCGGGCGCGCGAAGGCGATGACGAGTTGGGTGCCGGACGGGTAGTCGTCGAGCACGTCCTTGCCCTTGGTGCCGGGCACGACGCTGGTGGTGCCGACTTTCTGGAAGCGCAGGCCGCTGGCCGCGGCGATGCGTGCGATCGCGGTGTCGACGTCGGCGGCTGCGCCCTTCGGGGCCCCGGCGAGGTTGACGCGGTACCGGATCGTCGTGCACGGATCCCACTTCGACGGGGGTGTGGTGAGGTACCCCACCGACTTGGGGTTGCCGCGCCCGACGGCGGCCGCGACCGCCCCCGAACCACCTGCGTGCAGCGCCCCGCCACCCGCCCCGGTCGCCCCGGTCGCTCCGGTCGCGGGCGCCGGCCGCTGTCCGTCTCCTGAGGAGGCGGACACCGGTGAGACCGGGTCTGTCGCCTGCGACCCGGACGCCGCTGGCGACCCTTCTGCCGCCGAGCCCGCCGAGCCGGCCGGGCCCGCCGAGGCCGTCGAACCTGCCGAGGCCGCCGAGGCCACCGAGGCCGTCGAACCTGCCGAGGCCGCCGATGGCGGAGCCGCGACCGCGGTGGGGGCGCTCACCTGCGCTCCGACGGCCAGCGGAGCGGCGACGAAGGCGCACAGCGTGAGGGCGGCCGCGGGTTGCCGGGATCTGCGGGAG
>JBDIAM010000051.1:0-14749 GCA_039812445.1 Piscicoccus intestinalis
GCCAAGGGCGCCGACACCCTCGTCTCCATCGGCGGCTTCCAGTCCAACCACACCCGCCAGGTCGCCGCCGTCGCCGCGCACCTGGGCCTGAAGGCCGTGCTCGTGCAGGAGAAGTGGGTCGACTGGGACGACGCGGTCAACGACAAGGTCGGCAACATCCTGCTGTCGCGGCTCATGGGCGCCGACGTGCGCCTCGACCCCCACGGCTTCGACATCGGCATCCGCCAGTCCTGGCAGGACGCGCTCGCCGAGGTCGAGGCCTCCGGCGGCACCCCCTACCCGATCCCCGCCGGCGCCTCCGAGCACGAGTTCGGCGGCCTCGGCTTCGCCAACTGGGCCTACGAGGTCGCACAGCAGGAGGCCGAACTGGGCGTCTTCTTCGACACGATCCTCGTGTGCACGGTGACCGGTTCCACGCACGCCGGCATGATCGCCGGATTCGCCGCGCTCGAAGAGGCCGGCGGGCGGCCACGCCGCGTCATCGGCATCGACGCGTCCGCGACCCTGGACAAGACCGTCGACCAGGTCGGGCGCATCGCCGCGCACACCGCCTCCCTCATCGGGCTCGGCCGCGACCTGCGTGACGACGAGATCGAGGTGCTGCCAGGCTGGGCCGGCGACTACTACGGCATCCCGGTCGACTCCACGATCGACGCGATGAAGCGCACCGCGCAGCTCGAAGGCGTCGTGCTCGACCCCGTCTACGAGGGCAAGTCGATGGCCGGGCTCATCGGCCTTGTCGAGAACGGCACGCTGACCAGCGACAACACGGTGCTCTACGCGCATCTGGGCGGGCAGCCCGCGCTCAACGCCTACAGCGGGATCATCTAGAGGTATGACTCCCACCGATCTGAGCATGACGTCTCGCGCGCCCGAGGCGCACGCGCCCGCGGTCGAACCGGCCCGCGCGCCCGAACCCGCCCACACACCCCAGGCGCGGATCGCGGCCCTGGAGTCGGTCGCCCGCCGGGTGCGCTGGATCGCCACGTGCATCGTCGACGTGGCCAACCGGGTGCGCCCGAACACTTCCGGCCTGAAGGTCGGTGGGCACCAAGCGAGTTCGGCCAGCTCGGTCGATCTCATGACGTCGCTGTGGTTCGCCGAGCTGACCGGCTCCGACCGGGTCAGCGTCAAGCCGCACGCCTCCCCCGTGCTGCACGCGATCTCCTACCTGCTCGGCGACCTGCCGGAGCGCCACCTCGGCACGCTGCGCGAACTCGGCGGCCTGCAGTCGTACCCGAGCCGCACGAAGGACCACGACCGGGTCGACTTCTCCACCGGCAGCGTCGGCATCGGCGCGACCGCACCCCTGTGGGCCGCGCTCGCGCACCGCTACCTGCGCTCGCACGACCCGTCGATCCCGGCCGCCGGGCGGTTCTTCTCGATCGTCGGCGACGCCGAGCTCGACGAGGGCGCTGTCTGGGAGGCGGTCGTCGACCCGATGGTCGGACAGCTCGGCGAGGTGACGTGGCTCGTCGACTTCAACCGCCAGTCGCTCGACCGGATCGTGCCCGACGTGCAGATCCACAAATGGCGCGGGCTGTTCGAGGCCGCCGGCTGGCAGGTGCTCACGTGCCTGTGGGGGCGGCGCATCCGCGAGGTCTTCGCCCGCCCCGACGGGCACCTGCTGCAACAGCGCCTCGAGGAGATGCCCAACGAGGAGTACCAGCGGCTGCTGCGCTGCGACTCGGTCGAGGCGCACCGGCGGTTGCGGCAGGGAGCCGGTCCCGCGCTGGCCGCGGTGCTAGACGGGGTCGACCCGGCCGAGACCGCCGCGCTGCTGCGCGACCTCGGCGGGCACGACATCGGTCAGCTGCTCGACGCCTACGCCCAGATCGACCCGGCCCGCCCCACAGTAATCTTTGCGTACACGGTCAAGGGGCACGGGCTGCCGACCGAGGGTCACCCGGCCAACCACTCGGCGCTGCTCACCGGGGAGCAGATGGAGCAGTTGGCGGCCGCCAGCGGCATGTCGCTGGAGCACCCGTGGCAGCGGTTCGAGTCCGGCTCCCCCGAGGGCGAACTCGTCGACGAGACGGTGCGCCGGCTGCATCGCGACCCGGTCGGGCCGCTGTCCGCGCCACCGGTGCCCACCGAGCTGGGCCTGCCGCACCGCCGGCCCATCTCGACGCAGGCCGCGCTCGGCCGCGTGCTCTCCGAGGTGCCCCGCGAGGCGCCCGAGCTCGCGGAGCGGCTCGTCACGCTGAGCCCCGACGTCGCGTCGTCGACCAACCTCGGCGGCTGGATCAACAAGAACGGTGTGTGGTCGGCGGGCGAGCGCACAGACTGGTTTGCCGACGATCCACAGACGCTGCTGCGCTGGCGGGAGTCGGAGTCGGGCCGCCACCTCGAGCTCGGCATCGCGGAGGTCAACCTCGTCAGCCTGGCCGGGGAACTCGGCGCGACGTGGTCGCGCTGGGGTCGCCCGCTCGTGCCGATCGCGACGCTGTACGACCCGTTCGTCTCCCGGGCCCTGGAGCCGTGGTCGTTCTCGATCTACGCCGGCGGTCAGTCGATCCTCGTCGGCACCCCCTCGGGGGTGACGCTCGCGTCGGAGGGCGGTGCGCACCAGTCGATCTCGTCTCCCGGCATCGGGCTGCAGCAGCCTGGCTGCACCGCCTGGGAGCCCGCGTTCGCCCAGGACCTGGAGTGGACGCTGCTGCACCAGGCGGCCCGCACCGGGGTGCCCGGTGGGGAGTCGGCGTACTTCCGGCTCTCGACCCGCGCGATCGACCAGTCGCTGGCCGCGGTGCCGCAGGACGAGGCGCTGCGCGAGCGGCGCCGGCGACACGTGCTCGCCGGCGGATACCGGCTCGGGGAGCAGCCCGCCGCCCGCGACGACGTCGTGCTCGTCGGGATGGGCGCCGTGATGCCGAATGTGCTGGCGGCCGCGGAGCGCCTCGCCGGCCTCGGCGTGCAGGCGGGCGTCGTGTGCGTCAGCAGCGCCGACCTGCTGTTCCGGGAGTTCAGCGGGCGCGCGCAGGGGGCTCAGGGGGCTCAGGGCCCAACCGGCTCGCAACGCGCGGCCGATCCGGTGCTGCCGGTGCTGCTGCCTCCGGACGCGCCCGCGCCGCTGGTCACCGTGCTCGACGGGCATCCGCACACGCTGGCGTTCCTCGCCGGGGTGCGCGGCGACCGCATCGCGCCGCTGGGCGTCACGGGCTTCGGGCAGTCGAGCAGCCTGGCCGACGCGCACCGGTTGCACGGCATCGACGCCGACGCGATCGTCGCCGCCGCCCTCGACCTGCTCGGCCGCTGAGCGGGCCAATGAGCGGACGCTGACCCGCCTCCGGCCCGCCGTGGGTTCGACGCCCGATGCGGGGGCGGCGTCGGTTACGTCTGCTGCCCCGAGGTGCCGCAGGCGGTCTTCGACCCCGGCCGGTACCGATCGAGCACGGAGGTGGCGCGGCGGACGATGGCCTCGCGGAGGGCGTGCGGCGCCACGACCTCCGCGTCCGGCCCCAGCGGCCAGACGGCCCAGATCGCGTGGCGAAGATCCTCGAAGGACACCTCGAGGCGAACCCAGTCGTCGGGCTCCGGGTCCTCGGCGCGAACGCTCCTGGCGCTGTCGAGCAGCTCGGCGAGGCGCGTGCGCCGGACGCGGATCACGACCGGGATGTGGCCGCCGGCGAGGAAACGCGCGCTGCGCTGCGCCCAGACCTGGTCGAGGTCGACGTGCTCGGGTCGCCGGGCCGGCTCCGCGAGAGCGTCGGCGCGGGTCATGCGCGAGAGCCGGTAGGTGCGGTCCTCGCCGTCCTTGGTCGCCAGCAGATAGGTGCGTCCGCGCACCGTGACCAACCCGACCGGGTCGACGGTCCGGGCGGTGGGCGTCGCACCGGGCGAGGCGTAGTCGAAGCGCAGCCGACGACCGGCGAGCACGGAGTGGCGCACCTGGCTCATCACGCCCGCGGCGAGGTCCTCGCTGACCGGCCGACGTGAGAGCAGGTCCGTCTCGGGCTCGACGAGGAACCGCTGCGCGGCGTCGTCCAGGTTCACGCGGTGTCCCTGCGGCAGCGCATCGACCACCTTGCGCATGGCCGAGGTCAGCGAAGCGCCGAGGCCGAAGACCTTCTCCCCGTGGCTCGACGCGGCCGTCAGCAGCGCGAGCGCCTCCTCATGGGTCAGTCCGGTCAGCTCGGTACGGAATCCCGGCAGCAGCGCGAAACCGCCGTGGCGGCCGCGCTCCGCGTAGACGGGGACCCCGGAGATCGACAGGGCGTCGATGTCGCGCAGCACGGTGCGCTCGGACACCCCGAGTTCGCCGGCCAGCTCCCCGGCGGTCAGGCGGCCGCGTTGGCGCAGGAGCAGCACCAAGGAGACGAGCCGATCTGCGCGCATTTCGACAGTCTCCCCGAAATCACGACAGACGGTGTCGTGATTCCTTGCGAGGCTGGCGTCGCGCGCGCCGATGACGGCCATCCGGGCCGGCGAGTGGGCGCGCCTGGCGAGGACTCGAGCGAACGGAGCAGCAATGGAACGCACGGCAGTGAACCCGGTGGCGTGGTCGAGCGAGATGGGTTTCAACCAGGGAGAGGTCGTCGCCGGCGAGTCGCGGACCCTCTACGTGTCGGGGCAGACCGCGATGAGCCCGCATGGCGTCCCCCAGCACGAGGGCGACATGGCCGCCCAGCTGGCGTTGGCCGTCGAGAATCTCGAATCGGTGCTGGCCGGGGCGGGCATGACGCTGGCGAACCTCGTGCGGCTCAACGTCTACACCACCGATGTGGACGCCCTGTTCCCCCACTACGGCGTGCTGGCCGGGCGGCTCGCGGTTGCAGGCGTGGCGCCCACGACCACCATGCTCGGCGTCACCCGGCTGGCTGTCCCCGGCCAGCTGGTCGAACTCGACGGCACCGCGGTCGCCTAGCCGAGCTGCGCGCCTATCGGTGCAGCACCCGGGCCGAGGCGAACAGGCAGACGGTGGCGGCCATCGCGAGGTTGAGCGACTCGGCCTTGCCGTACAGCGGCACGGCGACGGCCTGGTCGCAGGCGTCGAGCAGCTCGGGTGGCAGCCCCCACGCCTCGTTACCCATGACCCACGCGTGCGGCGCGGCGAGGTCGGCGTCGTACAGGCTCACGGAGCCGGTGCCGTCGGCGGCGAGGCTGACGATCCCCTGCTCGCGCAGCCGCGCGAGCAGGGGCGGCACGTCGAGCCCGACGACGAGCGGGATGTGGAAGTGGCTACCGACGGCCGAGCGCACGACCTTGGGGTTGTAGACGTCGACGCTGTTCGTGCCGACGAGCACGGCGTCGGCTCCGGCCGCGTCGGCGCCGCGGATGACCGTGCCGGCGTTGCCGGGATCGCGGATGTTGGTCAGCACCACGAGCAGCCGCGGGCCGCCGCGCCGGTCAGCCCGCCCGTCAGCACGCCCGGGCTCGGGCCCGCCGCCGAGCACCTCCTCGAGACCGACGTCGACCCGGCGGCAGACAGCGAGCACCCCCTGGGGTGTCGTCGTGTCGCACATCGCGGCGAGCACCTGCGGGCTGGTGTCGCGCACGGGCAGGCCGCGGTCGCGGGCGGCGTCGAGGATCTCGCCGCACCGGTCGCGGCCGGTCTCGTCGGCGAAGACCTCCCGCACGGCATCGGGGCGGAAGCGCACCGCCTCCCGGACGGCCTGCGGCCCCTCGGCGAGGAACAGCCCGTCGCGCTCACGCACGGAGCGCCGGCCCAGCGCGGCGACCGAACGGACCCGCTGCGCCTTGACGTTGGTCAGGCGAGCGGTCATGTCGGTGCCGGCGGGCCGGCGCTGCGGTGCGGTGTGGCCGTTCAGGCGCGTGCTCAGGCCGCGCTCTGGGCCGGGACGTTGTCCTTGGCGATCTGCACGAGCGCGGCGAACGCGGCCTCGTCGTTGACCGCCAGCTCGGCCAGCATGCGACGGTCGACCTCGACACCCGCGGCCTTCAGGCCCTGGATGAAGCGGTTGTACGTCATGCCGTGGGCGCGGGCGCCGGCGTTGATGCGCTGGATCCACAGGCGACGGAAGTCGCCCTTACGGGCGCGACGGTCGCGGTAGGCGTATCCGAGCGAGTGGGTGACCTGCTCCTTGGCCTTGCGGTACAGGCGGGAGCGCTGGCCCCGGTAACCGCTGGCGCGCTCGAGAACGACCCGGCGCTTCTTCTGGGCGTTGACCGCCCGCTTCACGCGTGCCACGTGAGTACTCCTTGTGCTGAATCGGGCCGCTACGCAGGGCTGCGGTCGCAGCATTCTGGCGGCTGCGCGGCGGCGGGTGGGCGCCCGGTCGGGCTCCCGGTACGAATGGGGTTGTCGGCCTTACTTGCCGAGGAGCTTCTTGACCTTCTTGGCGTCCTGCGGGGCAAGCTCGACGTCGCCGGAGATGCGGCGGGTGTATCGGCTCGACTTGCGCTCCAGCAGGTGGCGCCCGCCGGCCTGCTCGCGCATGACCTTGCCCTTGCCGGTCAGGCGGAAGCGCTTCTTGGCGCCGCTGTGCGTCTTCATCTTCGGCATGGTGAGCCGATCTCCTTCGTGCGTATACGTGCTGGTGCACCCCGCCCGGTTCGGCCGGGGTCGTGGCCACGTCGATGCGACTCGAGCGACTCGATGCGCATCCGGGTGACCGGTCGGGCCGTGCGGCCCTGGCTACTGCGGCTGTTCGAGACCGACTCAGGCCTCGACGGCCTCGGCCTGCTGCGCCGGCTCCTCGCTGGCAGCGCCTCGCGCGCTGTCGCGACGGCGACGCTGCTCGGCCTTCGCGTCCGCCTTCTTACGGGTCGGACCGAGGACCATGATCATGTTGCGGCCGTCCTGCTTGGGCGCGCTCTCGACGAAGCCGAGTTCGGCGACGTCCTGCGCGAGCCGCTGCAGGAGCCGGTAGCCCAACTCCGGTCGCGACTGCTCGCGACCGCGGAACATGATCGTCACCTTGACCTTGTCGCCCGCGGACAGGAAGCGGACCACGTGGCCCTTCTTCGTCTCGTAGTCGTGCGGGTCGATCTTCGGCCGGAGCTTGATCTCCTTGATGACCGTGTTGACCTGGTTCTTGCGGGCCTCGCGCGCCTTGAGGGCTGCCTCGTACTTGTACTTGCCGAAGTCCATGAGCTTGGCGACGGGCGGGTTGGCCATCGGGGCGACTTCGACGAGGTCGAGGTCGACCTCACCGGCGAGGCGGAGGGCCTCTTCGATCTTGACGATCCCGACCTGTTCGCCGTTGGGCCCGACGAGTCGGACCTGCGGGACTCGGATGCGGTCGTTGATACGAGGATCGCTGATGTCGTGCTCCTTTGCGTTTTCGGTGGTGCTCGTTCGAGTCGTGCGGTGGTGCAGGAATCGCGACGAGCTTCACGTGGGACCGGCCGCCGGCCGGACACACGAAAGGCCCTCCGCGAGTCGTCGCGAAAGGCCACATCACCACCCGGAGCACGGGTACGGACCCGTGGCACCGTCGGAACTCTCGGGCTCCGACCTGTCGACCCGGCGGCCTCGAACGGCCGACGCGGGTGGAAGCGTGGTGAGCGGCTTCACTTGGGATGATCGGTCGCGGCAGCACCGCTGAGCCGACCATTCACACCGAGGGTACCAACACGGCGGCGGTCATGCGAATTCCCTGGGAGAAGCCGGAGCATCCGGGGGTGCCGCCCCGGTCCGCCTCGTCGCCTGTCTCCCTGCGCAGCTCACTCCCCGGCTCACTGCCCAGCTCATTGCCCGTCGGCCTGGTCGTCGGCGTGGCGCAGCACCATCGCGAGATCGTCGACGCGGATCCGCACGTCGGGGTCGGCGGCCAGGCTCTCCCCGATCGACTCGGTGAGTGCCCGCACCTGGTCGGGAGCCAGCCCGGCCCGCAGCGTGAGCACGACGCGCGTGACGCCGGGGGCGTGCACGCTGCCGTCGCCCAGGCTCGCGGAGACGATGTCGGGGCGGCCGGCGACGGCGCGCGCGAGGGCGGCGCGCACGACGTCGTCCTCGTGGGCGGGGCGCCACGGGCGCTCCTGCGCGAGCGCCCACACGTGGCTGAGCCGCAGCACCTGCCCGGCCTGGGTGCCGATGTCGAGCAACACGACGTCGCAGGCGTCCTCGATCGCCGCGCGGGCCGCGTCGGCGGCGGCCACGGGCACAGGGCGGGCGTCGGCGCGCCACGCGGCGAGGGTGTCCAGGCCGGTGAACACCGGCATGCCGCGGCGTCCGTCGGGGGCGCTGAGCACCGGGGACGCCATGTCGGAGCGCACCTCGCGGGCGAGTCCCCCGGGTTGGTCGGCCTCCTCGACCTCGGTCGGCACGGCCTGCACCACCGCGAACAGGCGCGCGGCGCCCAGCGCGGTCAGCAGGTCGGTCTCCCGGGCCGCGGTCTGCTCGCGCGGCGCCTCGTGCAGGCGGGCCATCGCCGCGCGCACGGCGGCGTCGGGTTCGCCGGAGTCGGTGGCGAACGGGGAGCCGGTGATCGTGCGACCCGCCCACGCGGTGCCGGCGGTGTCGGCGCCGTGCTCGGGGTGGTGCCCGTGCAGCCGGCCGTGGCCGACGAACCGGCCCGCGACGTCGGCCCCGGCCCCGGGCGTGGCCCCGGGGGTGGGCTCGCTGCCGCTCACGGGCGACCGGCGACGTCGAGCGCCTCCGGCAGCGTGAACGCGCCCTTGTAGAGCGCGGATCCGACGATCGCGCCCTCGACGCCCTCGGGCACGAGACCACGCAGCGCCTCGAGGTCGGCCAGCGTGGAGACGCCACCGGAGGCGACGACGGGCCGGTCGGTGCGGGCGCACACGTCGCGCAGCAGCTGCAGGTTGGGGCCGGCGAGCATGCCGTCCTTGGCGACGTCGGTGACGACGTAGCGGGCGCAGCCCTCGGCGTCGAGCCGGGCCAGGGTCTCCCACAGGTCGCCGCCATCGCGGGTCCAGCCGCGGGCTGCCAGCGTCGTGCCGCGCACGTCGAGGCCGATCGCGACGCGGTCGCCGTGCTCGGCGATCGCGGCGGCGGTCCATTCGGGGTTCTCCAACGCGGCCGTGCCGATGTTGACGCGGCGACAGCCGGTGGCCAGCGCCCGCTCGAGGGTGGCGGGGTCGCGGATGCCGCCGGACATCTCGACGGACAGGTCGAGTCCGCCGACGATCCGGGCGAGCAGCTCGTGGTTGCTGCCGCGCCCGAACGCGGCGTCGAGGTCGACGAGGTGCAGCCACTGCGCACCGGCCTCCTGCCAGGCGAGCGCGGCCTCCAGCGGGTCGCCGAACTCCCAACCGGAGCCGGCCACTCCCTGCTGCAGCTGCACGGCCCGCCCGTCGACGACGTCGACGGCGGGCAGCAACTCCAGGCGCGGAGCGTCGGCAGGGTGCTGGGCGGGGGTGTTCATGACGATCTCCGGGGCTGATCGGGCAGGGTTGGCGTGACTGACTGGACTGGTCGGACCGGCTGGACCGGCTGGATTGAACGGACGCGCTGGACGGGCTGGTCCGACTGGACGGGCTGGATGGGACGGGCTGTTCGGGGCGTCACAGCGTGCCCAGCCAGTTGCGCAGCAGCTGGGCTCCGGCGTCGCCGGACTTCTCCGGGTGGAACTGCGTGGACGACAACGGCCCGTTCTCGACGGCGGCGACGAATCGGGCTCCGTGCTCGCTCCACGTGACCAGCGGCGCGACCCGCTCGAACGCGCCCTGCGGGCGCAGGGTCCACTCCTGCACCGCGTAGGAGTGCACGAAGTAGAACCGCTCGTCCTGCACGCCGTCGAACAACCGGCTCCCGTGCGGAACCTGCACGGTGTTCCAGCCCATGTGCGGCACGACCTGCGCGGGCAGCCGGTCGACGACGCCAGGCCACTCCCCCAGACCCTCTTGGGCCGGGCCGACGCTGGGCTCGGTCGAGGACTCGAACATGACCTGATGCCCCACGCAGATGCCGAGCACGGGGCGTCCGCCGGCCAGACGCACGTCGACGATCGCGGGGCCGTCGACGGCCCGCAGCCCGGTCATGCACGCGTGGAAGTTGCCGACGCCGGGCACGACGAGCCCGTCGGCCTCCAGGCAGGCGGTGCGGTCGGCGGTGAGTTCGACGCGGGCGCCGAGTCGTTCGAGCATCCGCACGGCGGATCGCACGTTGCCGCTGCCGTAGTCGAGCACGGCGACCCGCGGCCGCGGCGCGCGATGGGCGCCGATCATGCGGGGGTCGATGGGTGGCAACACGGGCACGGCTCAGGCCTCCATCTCGATGCGGTGCCGGGCCTCGTCGGAGACGAGTCGGTCGAAGGCGCGCGCGTGCCGCCCCGCCGGCTCGACGAGTCGGGCTCCGGGCAGGTCTTCGACGCTCACCTCGCCGGTGAGCAACTGCGCGCCGGGCAGCTCGAGGATGTCCAGCACGCGGGCCAGCACCCCGGTCGCGTCGTTGTCGCCGTCGCGCAGCACCGCGCGCAGCCGGGCCGGGGCGTCGGCGGCTGGACCCGTCGAGCCCGTCGCGGCGAGCCGCCCGTCGGTCGACGCCGCGTCGCGGCCGTCGCGGTGCCCTCCCTGCCCGGCCTCTCCGGTGGTCGGCGCGCGGCCCGACTCCTCGAGCAGCCCGGCGGCGGCGACGAGGTCGGCGGGACGCGCCGCGGCGAGCCCGATCGGGGCGACGAGGCCGTCGCGCGGGGTCCAGATGGCCCAGCGCTGCACGGCCCGCCAGGCGTCCGGGTGCACGGTGAGCACGGCCTGCCGGCCGAGCTGGAAGACGCCGATCGCGGGCCGCATCCACAGGCCCGCCGGACGCCCGGCGAGGCTGGTGACCGCGTCGTCGTACGGGTAGCGGGCGCGGGCCGGCCCGGTGGGCATGACGACGGTCCAGCCCTCCAGGGGCGCCACCGTCGCGGCGCCCAGCCCGCGCCGGCTCCACGCGATCGCGGTCTCCGGGCGGCACCGGGACAGCACGAATCCGCGGCCGATGGAGATGGCCCGCCGGCCGCGGCGCGCGGCCAGGCGTCTAGAGGCTGCCCTTGGCACTGGGAATCCCCACGACCCGCGGGTCGGGTTCGATCGCCGAGCGCAGCGCCCGCGCGATGGCCTTGAACTGGGCCTCGACGATGTGGTGCGGATCGCGCCCCGAGAGCACCCGCACGTGCAGCGCGATCTGCGCGTGGTGGGCGAGCGTCTCGACGACGTGCCTGGTCATCGACCCGGCGTACGTGCCGCCGATGAGCGCGTACTCCTGCCCGGCCGGCTCGCCCACGTGCACCGCGTACGGCCGGCCGCTGACGTCGACGACCGCCTGCACGAGCGCCTCGTCGAGCGGCACGCACGCGTCGCCGAACCGGCGGATGCCGCGCTTGTCGCCGAGCGCCTGCAACAACGCGTCGCCGAGCACGATCGCGACGTCTTCGACCGTGTGGTGCCCGTCGACGTCGACGTCTCCGTCGGCCTCCACGTGCAGGTCGATGAGGCTGTGCTTGGACAGGCTGGCGAGCATGTGGTCGTAGAAGCGCACCCCGGTGCGCACCTGCGCCTGCCCGGTGCCGTCGAGGTCGAGCCGCAAATGCACGCGACTCTCCGACGTCGATCGCGTCAGCTCCGCGGTGCGGTGTCGGTCGGCGGGGGCTGTGCTCGTGCGCGGGATCGGGTCGTCGCTCATCGCCGCTCCTCGTCGTCGGGGTCGTCAGGGTCGTCAGGGTCGTCGGGGACTTCGGTGGTGCCGGAGGCGCTGGGGGCGCTGGGCTCACCGGCGCCCGCAGCACCCTCGGCGCCGTTCGCGTTGTCGGCGCCGTTGGTGTCGTCAGATGCCGAGCCTACGAGGGCGTCGGGGTGCTCTCGCAGATGCGCGCCGAGAGCGGCCAGGAACGCGTCGGTCTCGGCCGGGGTGCCGGCGGTGACCCGCAGGTGGCCGGTGATGCCGACATCGCGCACGAGCACACCGGCGTCGAGCAGCGCCTGCCAGGTGCGCTGCGGCCGGGCGAAGCCGCCGACGAGCACGAAGTTGGCGTCGCTGTCGACGGGCTCGAGCCCGAGCGCCCGCGTTTCGGCGACGATCCGGTCGCGCTGGGACTTGATCGCCTCGACGGTGCCGAGCAGGGTGTCGGCGTGCGCGAGCGCGGCCCGCGCCACGGCCTGGGTGGGGCTCGACAGGTGGTAGGGCATGCGCACGAGGCGCAGCGCGTCGATGAGCGCCGGGTCGGCGGCGAGGTAGCCCACGCGACCGCCGGCGAGCGCGAAGGCCTTGCTCATCGTGCGGGACACGACGAGCCGGGGCCGCCCCACCAGCAGGGTCGTGGCGCTCGGCGTGCCGGGGCGGGCGAACTCGGCGTAGGCCTCGTCGACGACGACGAGCGCGTTGGGCGCGGCGTCGTAGGTCGCCTCGACGACGTCGAGCCCGACTGCGGTGCCGGTCGGGTTGTTCGGCGAACACAGGAAGACCACGTGCGGGTCGTGCTCCCGGACCTGGCGCACGACGTTCTCGGCGATCAGGTCGTAGGAGACGGGTGGCACCCGTCCGTCGGCCCCCGGACGTCGCCCGGAGCCGCGCTCCCCGTCGACCCAGCGCGTGCCGGTGGTGCGGGTGATGATCGGGTGCATCGAGTACGACGGGGTGAAACCGAGCGCCACGCGGCCGGGGCCGCCGAACGCCTGCAGCAAGTGCAGCAGCACCTCGTTGGAGCCGTTGGCCGCCCACAGCTGCTCCGGCGTCAGCGCGGTGCCGGTGACCCGCGTCAGGTAGGCCGCGAGATCCTCGCGCAGGGCGGTGAACTCCCGGTCGGGGTAGCGGTTCAGGCCCGGCGCCACCGCGGCGATCGCCGCGACGATGTCGTCGACGACCTCCTGCGGCGGCGCGTAGGAGTTCTCGTTGGTGTTCAAAGCGACCGGCACGTCGAGTTGCGGCGCGCCGTACGGCGTGCGGCCGACGAGGTCGGGGCGCAGCAGCCGCGTGAGGGCCGCCTCTACGCCCCGGCCGTCGACGGGATCGGCCGCCGAACCCGAGGCGACCGTGGTCGAGCCGACCGCGTTCGAACCGGCTGCGTCGGCCACGCCGGCCACGTCGGCAACGTCGGCTGCGTCGGCCACGTCGGCCACGTCGGCCACGTCGGCCACGTCGGCCACGGATCCGCCCGAGCCGCCCGAGCCGGCGGTGAGGCCGCCGGGTGTGTCGGTGTTCATCGCTGCGCCTCCGTCTCTGCGTTCGGACCCGGGGCGGCCATGGCGGCGGCGCCCCCGACGCGGGCGAGGATCGCGTCGCCGTGCGCCGGCAGGTCTTCGTCGCGGGCCAGCGCGACGACGCCCTGCGCGACGCCCGCCAGCGCGGTCTCGTCGTACTCGACGAGCTGCACCCCGCGCAGGAACGCGTGCACGGACAGGCCGCCGGTGTGCGCGGCCGTGCCGGCGGTGGGCAGCACGTGGTTGGAGCCCGCGCTGTAGTCGCCGAGGCTGACCGGCGAGTAGCTGCCGACGAAGATCGCGCCCGCGTTGGTGACCCGGCGCGCGACGGCCCCCGCGTCGCGGGTGTGGATCTCCAGGTGCTCCGCCGCGTACGCGTCGACGACGGCCAGACCCGCCGCCAGGTCGTCGACCAGGACGATCGCGGACTGCCTCCCGGCGAGGGCGGTGCCGACCCGTTCGGTGTGCTTCGTGGCCCCGACCCAGCGGACCAGCGCGTTCTCGACGCGACCGGCGAGCGCCTCGCTGTCGGTGACCAGCACCGCGGCGGCCAGGGGGTCGTGCTCGGCCTGGCTGACGAGGTCGGCAGCGACGTGGTCGGGGTCGGCGCTGTCGTCGGCGAGGATCGCGATCTCGGTCGGGCCGGCCTCCGCGTCGATGCCGACGAGCCCGCGCAGGTGCCGCTTGGCCGAGGCGACGAAGACGTTGCCGGGGCCGGTGATGATGTTGACCGGCTCGCAGGCATCGCCCGGACCGTCCGAACCGCCCGGACCACCCGAACCGGACGCGTCGCTCTCGAGCCCGCGCACGCCGTAGGCGAGCATCGCGATGGCCTGGGCGCCGCCGACCGCGTACACCTCGTCGACCCCCAGGAGTCGGCAGGCCGCCAGGATCGTCGGGTGCGGATAGCCCGCGAAGACGCCGGTGTTGTCGCGCTGCGGCGGACTCGTCACCGCGATCGACCCCACCCCCGCAACCTGCGCGGGCACGACGTTCATGACGACGCTGCTCGGGTAGACGGCCAAGCCACCGGGCACGTACAGACCGACGCGGGCGGTGGGGATCCAGCGTTGGGTGACGCGACCGCCGGGCGCGAGTTCGGTGGTGTGTTCGACGGGCAGCTGCGCCGAGTGCACGAGCCGGGCCCGCCGGATCGACTCCTCCAGAGCCGCGCGCACCGCCGGGTCGAGCCGGTCGAGCGCCGCGTCGAGGACCGCCGCGGGCACGCGCAGGTGCTCCGGCGTCACACCGTCGAAGCGCTCGGAGAGCTCACGCAGCGCCACGACCCCGCGCTCACGCACGTCGCGACAGATCGGCACGACGACCTCGAGGGCGTCGTCGATGTCGAAGTCGGCGCGGGGAAGGGCCTGACGCAACTCGGCGGGTTCGGGCAGGGTGCCTCGCAGGTCGAGTCGGCTGATCACTCGCCCCAGTTTAGGCAGCCGCGCAGCACGTCCGACCGGCCCGTCCGCCCTGACGACGCTCATGGCGCGGTCACCGGCGACCGGGCGCCCGCAACGAGTGCGGTGGCTCCCAGCTGGTCGAGGAGGAACGCGGTCTCCCAGGCGTACTGCCGCCAGGCGTCGTATCGGCCGCTGCGGCCGCCGTGCCCGGCGGTCAGCTCGGTGCGCTGCAGGATCGGCCCGGCGGAGTCGGGCACGAGAGCGCGCAGGCGGGCCACCCACTTGGTCGGTTCGGCGAA
>JBDIAM010000052.1:0-14597 GCA_039812445.1 Piscicoccus intestinalis
CACCGGCTCCACCGGCTCCACCGGCTCCACCGGCTCGAGCGGCTCGAGCGGCCGCAGCGGCTCGGCAGACGAGACACCCGGCTCGACGCGGGTCGTCGAGCCGGTCGAGCCGGTCGTCGCCGAGCCGGCCGGCAGCGCGTTCGACCGGCACGTCGCGGGGCTGGCCGCGGCGGCCCGCGCCGACGACGGGTCCGCGCTGGAGCGTCGCCGCGCCCTGCTGGCCGGCAGCTCCGCGGGACCGGTGACCGCCGCCGTGCCCGGCTCCGGCCACGGCGCGCAGATCGCGCAGCACGCCACCGTGCGCACCGCGGCGCTCACCGGCGCGGCCCGGCGACACGGCACGACCACCGCCGCGCTGACGGCGCTCGCGTGGGGCGCCGCGCTCGCCGCCTACAGCGGCCGGCCCGACGCCATCACCGGCACCGTCGTCTCCGGCCGCGACGACGCACCCGGCTCCGACGCGGCCGGCGGCGAGCCGCCGCTGCTCGGCATGCTCACCGACACCGTGCCCCTGCTCGTCGCGTTCGACGGCGCCGCCGCAACGGCGCTGCGCGCGGTGGCCGATCAGACGGCCGCGGCCCTCGTCGAGCCGCCGGTGGGGCTGGCGGCGCTGAGCACGGCGCTCGGTCGCGGACTGCTGTTCGACTCGCTGCTCGTCGTCGAGAACTACCCGACCGGCGACGCCCACGCCCGCGCCGCGCGCGCCGGCCTGCAGATCACCGCCCTCGACGGCGCCGACGCCACCCACTACCCGCTGAGTCTGACCGTGGAGACCGACGGCCCCGACACCCGACTGCGCCTCGAACACGACCCCGCGGTCGTGTCCACCGCGGCCGCTCAGGGGCTGCTGGACGCGGTGCGGGCCGTGCTCACCGAGCTCGGGCACACCGGCTCGGACGCGCCGGCCGCGCACCTGCGCCGGGTGGCCGCCGAATCCCTGGGCGCGACAAGCTCACCGAGCGAACCGGCGCCGCGATCGGCCGGAGCCGGGTCGCGCGACGACATCGACGCACTCACCGCGGTGTTCGCCCAACTGCTCGCTCCCGGAACGAGGCTCGACGCCGACGCCAACTTCTTCGCACTCGGCGGCGACTCGATCCTCGCGATGTCGCTCGTCACCGCCGCCCGGGACCGCGGGCTCGCGGTGCGCCCCGGCGATGTGTTCGTCGCGCCGACACCGCGGGCCCTCGCCGAGCGCGTCACCCGCGCCGCTCCCACCGGACTGTCCACACCCGTCGCCACGCCCGTCGCCGGTCGCGAGCTCTCACCCGGCGGACCCGACACCGGATCCGGCGGCGAATCCAACTGCACCACCACGGAAACGACGGGACGCGAGACGAACCCAAACGACCCGGGCGCGGCGCTGATCGACCTTGACGCGACCGGCGCGGCCGCCCTCGACGACCTGCTGAGGAACCTGTAGATGAGCATCGACACGACACCAGCCACCGCGGCCGAGCCCACCGAGCCCACCGAGCTCTCCGAGCCCACCGAGCCCACCCAGCGGCCCGAGCGGCCCGCGCCTCGCGCGCAGGTGTGGCCGCTGGCGCCGCTGCAGGAGGGCCTGCTGTACCACGCCGTCTCCGGCGAGGGCGGCCTCGACGTGTACTCCATGCAATCCACCTACGCCTTCGCGCCCGGCACCGACCTGGGGGTGCTCGAGCGCGCGTGCGGCGCCGTCCTCGACCGCCACGACGCGCTGCGCGCCGGATTCTCCGCCACGCTGCTCGACCGGCCCGTGCAGTTCGTGCCGCACGAGGTCCGCACCCCGTGGCGCTCCGTCGACCTCGCCGGGTGCAGCGAGCCGGCGGCCCGCGAGCGGCTCGCGGCGATCGAGGTCTCCGAGCGGCAGCGCCGGTTCGACATGGACGCCCCGCCGCTCATCCGATTCGTCGGCGTCGACTGCGGCCCCGCCGGCGTGCATCTTGTCGTGACCAATCACCACATCGTGCTCGACGGCTGGTCCGACGCGCTGCTCGTCGTCGAGCTGCTGCGCCACATCGCCGCCGGCGGTGTCGATGAGACTCTTTCTGCTGCACCGCAGTTCGGTCGCTACCTGGGATGGCTGCGCACCCGTGACACCGAGGCCGATGCCGCGGCGTGGCGGCGCGCCCTGTCCGGGCTGGAGTCGGGCAGCCTGCTGGCCGAACCCGATCCGGACGCGGAGGCGGTCTTTCCCGACACCGCGCACCTCGATCTCGGGCCCGAACTCACGGAGGCGGTCCGCGGCCTGGCCCGGCGCTGCGCCGTGTCCCTCAACACCGTCTACTCCACGCTGTGGGGGCTGTTGCTGCGCGGTCTGCTCGGCGCGGACGACGTGGTCTTCGGCACGACGGTCTCCGGGCGCCCGGCCGACCTGCCCGGCGTCGACGAGATCGTCGGCCTGTTTCTCAACACCGTGCCGCAGCGCGTACTGATCCGTCCGGGAGGCAGCGTGCGGGAGCTGCTGCAGCAGGTGCAGGGCGAGCATGCCCGCCTCGTGGAACACCACCACGTCGGGCTCGGCGCGATCCAGGCCGAGGCCGGCGTGGGCACGCTCTTCGACACTCTCTACGTCATGCGCAACACGCCGACCGACGACGCGTCGTTCGACGACCTGTCGGCTCGGGTCGGGCTGGTCGACATCGACGGCGGCGACGCCACCCACTACCCGGCGACGTTCATCGTGCACCCCGACGTCTCGACCCGGCTCATCCTCAGCTACCGGCCCGACGTCCTTCCCGCGGCTCGCGCGCGCGACCTGCTCGCCGCCGCCGCCCGCGTGCTGCGGGCGATGACCGACCCCGACGTCGCGGTGGGCGCCCTGCCGTTCGCCGACCCGCGCGCGCAGGCCGCGACGGCGGCCTCCTGGGCCGACCCCGACGGTGGCCGCGAGCTGCCCCGAGCCGGGCTCGTGGAACTCCTGGCGCGCACGGCCGAGCGCGTGCCCGAGCGCACCGCCCTCGTCGACGATCGCGGCCGGCTGACGTTCGCGCAGCTCTGGGAGGCGGTGCGCACCCAGGCCCGCGCCCTGCGCGACGCGGGCGTCGCCCCCGGTGACCGCGTGAGCATCGAGCTGCCCCGCGGCAACGACGTCGTCGTCGCGGTCTTCGCCGTCCTCGCGGCGCGCGCCGCGTACGTGCCCATCGACGTCACTGCCCCCGACGAGCGGCGCGACACCCTGCGCCGCGCGGCCGGGGCCCGGTGCGCGATCACCCCGGCGACCCTCGCGACCTGGGCCGCCTCGCCCGACACCCCCACCGACACCCCCACCGACACCGAGAGCCACACCGAGAGCGACGGCGAGATCGTGCCCGGGTACCGGCACGACGACCTCGCGTACGTCATGTTCACCTCGGGCTCCACCGGCGAACCGAAGGGCGTCGCGATCGAGCACACCGGGCTGGTCAACATGCTCGCCAACCACCGGCGTCGCATCTTCGCCCCCGCCGGCGCGGGGCCGGACCAGCCGTGGCGGGTGGCGCACGCCGTCTCCTTCGCCTTCGACATGTCGTGGGAGGAGCTGCTGTGGCTGCTCGACGGCCACGAGGTGCACCTGCTCTCGGAGACCGTGCGCCGCGATCCGGCCGCGATGACCGACTACCTCGCCACCCACCGCATCGACGTGCTCAACGTGACCCCCTCGGTGGCGGGGGCGCTGCTGGCCGACGGCCTGCTGGCGGGCGCGCACGCGCCGCGGCTCGTGCTCCTCGGCGGGGAGGCGGTCGGCGCCGACGTGTGGGCGGCGCTGCGCGACGCGCCCGGCACCGACGGCTACAACCTCTACGGCCCCACCGAGTACACGATCAACACCCTCGGCGGCGGCACCCGCGACAGCGCGACCCCGATCGTCGGACGGCCCATCGACAACACCGCGGTGCGGGTGCTCGACACCGCGTTGCGGCCGGTGCCCGACGGCGTGCCCGGCGAGCTGTACGTCGCCGGAGCCGGGCTGGCCCACGGGTACCACGGCGCGCCCGCACCGACCGCGGCGCGATTCGTCGCGGACCCCTACGGGCCGCCCGGGGCGCGGATGTACCGCACCGGCGACATCGTCTCCCGGCGCCCCGACGGCGTCTTCGACTTCCACGGCCGCAGCGACGCCCAGGTCAAGATCCGCGGGCACCGCGTCGAGCCCGGCGAGATCCAGGCGGTGCTCGCCGCCGACCCGCGGGTCGCCCGGGCCGCGGTCGTCGCGCGACGCCTGCCGACCGGCTCCCTCGTGCTCGTCGGGTACGCCGTCGCCGCGGCCGGCGCCGATCTGGCTGCCGGTGGCGCCGACGCGCAGGCCGTGCTCGCCGGACTGCGCCGCCGGTTGCCGGAGGTCATGGTGCCCGCGCTCGTGGCGGTCGACGACCTGCCGCTGACGCTGAACTCCAAGCTCGACGTCGCCCGGCTGCCGCTGCCCGCCGCAGCCGCCCGCGGACGCCGCCCGAGCGGGCCCGTCGAGGAGGCCGTGTGCGCGGCGTTCGCGCAGGTCCTCGGCCTGGAGACGGTGGGCGCCGACGACGACTTCTTCGCCCTCGGCGGGCACTCGCTGCTCGCGATGCGCGTGGTGACCGTGCTCGGGCAACGCCTCGGCCGCCGCGTCGGCGTCGCCGCGCTGCTCGCCGCCCCCACGCCCGCCGGGCTCGTCGCATCGCTCGGCGCCGACCACGACCCGTTCGCCGTCGTGCTGCCTCTCGGCGCCCGACGAGAGGCCGGTCGGGGCGGCGCCGGCCGGCCCGGCTCAGCCCCGGTGGCCCCCGTAGCCCCGGTGGCGCCGGTGCTGTGCGTGCATCCGATGCTCGGCCTGGGCTGGACGTTCTCCTCGCTCGCGGCGCGGCTGCGCGCCACGCAGGCGGACGCCCCCGCTGTGTACGCGCTGCAGTCCCCGGCGCTGCGCGACCCGGCCGGCCTGGCCGACTGCCCCGACCTGAGCGTGCTCGCGGCCCGGCTCGCCGACGAGGCCGAGATCGCCTGCGCCGCCGACGGCGACGACCTGCGTCGCACGGGCTGCCGACTCGTCGGCTGGTCGTTCGGCGGGCACGTCGCGCACGCGATGGCCGCCGCGTTCCAGGACCGCGGGGTGGCCGTGCACGGGCTGCTTCTGCTCGACCCGGGCCCGCCCGCGGGCCGGCGCCCCGTGGACGACGAACCGGACCGCCTCCCCGACAGCCCCGCGGATCCCGGCGCGGTCGCCGACCAACAGGAGGTGCTCGCGTTCCTGCTGGCCGCGGGCCTGCGGGAGGCGCCGCCGGAGCTGGGGCCGCCGTACGACCCGGCCGAGACCCTCGACTTTCTCACCGAGGGCACCGGCGCGTTCAGCGCCCTCGGCGCGGACGACCTCGCCACCCTCACCCGCGTCTTCACCGCGAACCGGCGACTGCTCGCGACCGCCCGGTCCCGCCCGATCGCGGCCCCGACGACGCTCGTCGTCGCCACCGGCTCCGGGGCGGGCGACGCCACCGAGAGCACCCGCGCGGCGAGCACGCAGGAGGCCGTTGCCGCGTGGGCCACGTTGACGACCGGTGGGCTGCGCCGCGTCGACCTCGACGTGCCGCACGACCTGCTCACCGCCCCGTTCGCGGCCGAACGACTCGCGCCGCTGCTGACCGACACCGACCCCGAGCACCCCGCTGCCCCGATCGCCCAGGAGACCCGATGAACCCCTTCGACGACGACGCCGCCGACTTCCTCGTGCTCGTCAACGACGCCGGCCAACACAGCCTCTGGCCGACGTTCCGGCCGGTGCCGCAGGGCTGGCGCACGGTCTACGGCCCGGGCGCCCGCTCGGGTGCGCTGGCCTACGTCGAGGCGAACTGGCCGGACATCACCGCCCGCCCCCAGACCGAGGCAGCCGCACCGGCAGGCCCGGCGCACTCGGCAGATCCGGTGGCCGCCACGGCAGGGCCGGCGCGCCACGGGTCCGCGCCCGCACCGGCCTCGTGAGGGGCTGGTTCGACCTCTCCGGCTGGGTCATCGACCTCACCCCGCTGCGCGTCAACCGGCAGTACCGGCTGCTGTTCACCGGCCGCCTCATCTCGGTGTTCGCGCTCGGGATGCTCATTGTCGTGCTGTCGGTGCAGACCTACGACCTCACCGGCTCCTCCCTGCAGGTGGCGCTCGTCAACACCGTGCTCGGCCTCGCGACGATCACCGGCTCCCTGGCCGGCGGCGTGCTCGCCGACCGGGTCGACCGGCGCCGCGTCATCCTCGTCAGCCGCGCCCTGGCCATCGCCGGGTTCGTCGGTCTGGCGCTCAACGCCGGCCTGGAGAGCCCGTCCGTCGCCGCGCTGTACGTGTTCGCGGTCTGGGACGGCGTCACCGGCGCGGTCGGCGCCACCGCCTTCGGGGCCGCCGTGCCCGCCGTCGTGCCCCGCGCGATGCTGCCGGCGACCGGCACGCTCATGGCCGTCTGCCTCGACCTCGGCTCGGCCGCCGCCCCGCTGGCCGGCGGGGTGCTCGCGGCCCGCGGGGGAGCGCAAGGCGTGTACTGGGCGGTGGCCGCGGTCAGCCTCGTCTCGTGGCTGACTCTGCTGCCGCTGCGGCCGATCCGACCCGGTCAGGGCTGTGCGGGCGAGGCCGACCCCGAACCGCCTCGGCCGCGGGCAGCCGCGGGTTCGGGCTCCCCGAAGCGACGGGGCGAGCGACTGCGCGAGTGGGGCGCCGACCTCGCCGGGGGCGTGCGCTTCGCCCGTTCGGAGCCGGTGGTGGCGGCGGTGCTCGTCATGGGCTTCCTGCAGATCTTCTTCGCCTCCCCGCACGTGCTCATCCCCGAGTTCGTGCAGGGCCACCTGCACGCCGGTCCGGAGGCGGTCGGGCTCATGTACTCCGCCACGTCCGTCGGGGCCATCCTCGCGACGCTGTGCAGCGGCTGGGTGCCGCGCGTGCGCCGCGTCGGCCTCGTCATCGTCGGCGTGTACGTCGCCTCCGGGCTCGGCATCGCGCTCTTCGGTCTCGCCCCGAGCGTGGCGCTGGCCGCGGTCGCGATGGCCGCGGTGGGAGCCGGTGACGTCGTCGGCGAGATCCTGCGATTCACCGTGCTCGCCGAACGCACCCCCGACCGGCTCCGCGGCCGCGTCCAGAGCCTGTGGACCGCGCAGGTGACCGTCGGCGACAGCCTCGGTGGACCCGTGCTCTCGCTCGGTGCCCGACTCATCGGCGTCGGCCCCGTCATCGTCGTCGGCGGCCTCGTCGCCGCCGTCACCACCGCCGCCCTGCTCATCACCCACCCCGCCCTGCGGAGCCTGACCCGCGACCGGTCGGGCGACCCGGCCGACCGGTCCCGGCCCGAACCCGTCCCGGAACACGACCCACGAGACCGACCCGGCTCCGACCCGGCCACCGACAACCCGCAGAACCCGACCCGACGCACGAGGAGCAGCTCATGACGACCTTCGTCCCGCGCCACTACGCGCCCGACGTCGACCGCGGCAAGATCGCGCAGTACTTCTTCGACCTCCGGGCCCGGCGCATCACCGTCGACTCGACGCAACGCCTGTCGCAGCGCATGATGCGGGTGCGCTTCACCGGCGCCGACCTCGACGACTTTCCGACCGTCGCCCCCGAGGACCACGTCAAGCTGTTCTTCGACCGCGACGAGCGGGGTGACGTGCGGATGCCCCAGCTCGTCGACGGCCGCTGGTCGCCGGCCGGCCACACCTACCGCGACTACACGGTGCGCGCGTTCGACCCCGCCGGTCCCACCCTCGAGATCGACTTCGTGCTGCACGGCCACGGGGTCGCCGGCCGATGGGCCGCGAGCGCCGCGCCCGGAGACAGCCTCGGCATGCTCGGCCCGCGCGGCGCCTTCCTCGTGCGCGACGTCTGCGACTGGTACGTGCTGGCCGCCGACGAGACCGCGCTGCCCGCCCTGTCGCGGTGGGTCGAGGGGCTGCGCGAGGGCGTGCCGGTGACCGCCTACGTCGAGGTGCAGGACGAACGCGACGAGATCGAGCTGAGCACCCGTGCCGACCTGCGCCTGCGCTGGCTGCACCGCGGGCGGGCCGCACCCGGCTCCACCCGCCTGCTCGCCGACGCCGTGCGCGCCCACGAGTTCGACGACGGAGACGGATTCGTCTGGGTCGCAGGAGAATCCACGTCGATCAAGGAGCTGCGGCGGTACCTGTCGCGCGAGCGCGGGTTGCCCCGCGACTGCTGGGACGTCGACGGCTACTGGCGCCGCGGCGCCGCCAACCACGACCACCACGACGAGCCCGAGGAGCCCGAGGACGACCCGGTCGAGCCCGGTGAGCCGGGGCCGCGAGGGGCCGACGAGAAGCCCGTGCCGCCCGCATCGGGGCGTGTCGATGGCTGACGTGCTCGTGCGGTTGCGACCCCGCCCGGGTGCGCCACCGCCTCCGAACGGCGCCGCGGTCGAGCCGGGCTTTCGGCTCGTCGTCTGCCCGCCCTCGGGCGCCGGGGCGCAGTACGCGCGGCCGTTGCTGCGCGCGGGCGTCGAGCTGTGGGCGGTGCGCTACCCCGGCCGGGAGACCCGGATCGGTGAGCCGTTCGCGACCGACGTGACCCAGCTCGCCGCGGAGGCCGCCACCCCCCTGGCGCCCCTGCTCGCGGACGGTGTTCCGACCGTGCTGCTCGGCCACAGCATGGGCGTCGGCGTCGCGGTCGAGACCGATCGGCTGCTCGCCCAGGCGGCGAACGCCGGAGCGCGCCCCAGGCTGCTCGCCCTGTCGGCCCGGCAGGCGCCGGACGCCGAACACCCCGTCCACGGCGAGCGCGAGCAGCTGCGCCGGCTGACCACCGACGACGCCGCGCTGCGGGCCTGGGTGGAGCGCCTCGGTGGGGTGCCCGCGCCGCTGCTCGACGACGCGGATTTCCTGGCGATGTATCTGCCGATCCTGCGGGCCGACCTGCTCGCCTCGCTCGATCACGCCGCGCTGCCGTACGCCGGCCCGGACCCGACTCCGCTGCTGCTGATCAGCGGCGACGCCGACCCCGTCGCGCCGCCCAGCAGCATGGCCGGCTGGGGTTTAGACACACACAACAGTGTGAGATCGGTGGTGCTTCGCGGCGGTCACCACGCCCTGGTGGACGACGCCGACGGCCTCTATGCCGCCCTCGGGGCGGCGCTTCAGGCCGAGCCGGTGCCGCGGGGGGCTCGATGACCAGCGCGTCCGCCTCCCGCCCGCCGCTGCTGCCGCACGCCCGGTCCCGCGTCGCGACCGTCACGGCGGTGCTCGTCGTAGCTGTGCTCGCCGCGACCTACGCGAGCATCGCCCTCGGCTCGTCACGCCTGGCCGGCGAGCAGGTCTGGGCGGCGCTGCGCGGCCAGGCGACGGACGCCCACGCCGCGGTCGTCCTCGGCCTGCGCGTCCCCCGCACGGTCGTCGGCCTCCTGTGCGGCGCGGCGCTCGGCATCGCGGGCGCCCTCTCCCAGGCCCACACCCGCAACCCGCTGGCCGACCCCGGGCTGCTCGGCGTCAACGCCGGGGCCTCCCTGGGCGTCGTCGTCGCGATGGCCTACCTCGGCGTCACCTCCCCGGCCGGCTACGTGTGGATCGCCGTCCTCGGCGCCGTCGTCGCCGGGGCCGTCGTGCTCGGCCTGGCGGCTCGCATTCGCGTGCTCGAGCCGATGACGACCGTCGTGCTCACCGGCTCCGTGCTCACCGCCCTGCTCGGCTCGGCGGCGAGCGCCGTCGTGCTCGTCAATCCGCAGACGATGGAGTCGTTCCAGTTCTGGAGCGTCGGCTCGCTCGTCGGGCGCGACCTCGGGGTCGCCGCCGGCATCGCCCCCGTGCTGCTGCTCGGGTTCGGCGCCGCCCTCGCCAACCTGCCCGCGTTGCCGGGCCTGGAACTCGGCGACGAGTTGGCCGCCTCCCTCGGCCGGCGCGCCGGACTCGACCGGGTGGTCGGGCTCGGCTCCGTCGTGCTCCTCGCGGGCGCGGCCACCGCGGCCTGCGGCGCCCTGGCGTTCCTCGGCCTGCTCGCCCCGCACGCGGCCCGCCGGCTCGTCGGCGCGCGACCCGTCGCCACCGTGCTCGTCTCCGGGCTCACCGGCGCCCTGGTGCTGCTCGTCGCCGACGTCGCCGGGCGCCTCGTGCTGACCACCTCCGAGGTCAGCGTCGGAATCATGCTCGCGATCCTCGGCTCACCGCTGTTCGTGCTGCTGGCCCGCCGTCTCGGCGACGCGCCCCGCGCGATCGGAGCCGGACGATGACCGCCACGACCCGCGTTCGCCCGCGGCCTGGCCCCGCCGGGTCGACCAACGTGCCCACGTCCCCGCGACGATCGCCGCACACCCGGCGCCGCCTCGTGGCCGCGAGCCTGCTCGTGGCCGCGCTCCTGACCATGGTCGTGGTGCACCTGAGTTTGGGGGAGACCTGGCTGCCGCCCTCCGATGTCGCCGCCTCGCTGCTGGGCCAGGGCACCTCGGCCGGCACCGACTTCCTCGTGCGCGAGCTGCGCGGCCCCCGCGTGGTCGGGGCCCTCGTCGTCGGAGCCGCACTGGGCACCTCCGGAGCGATCACCCAGTCGCTGCTGCGCAACCCGCTGGCCAGCCCCGACATCATCGGCGTCACCGCCGGCGCCTCCTGCCTGGCGGTCGTCGCCCTGCTGGCCGCGGGTACGGTCTCCTTCGCCCCCGGAGTCGGGTCGGTCGGGGTTCCCGTGCTCGCCTGCGCCGGGGGAGCGATCGCCGGGGTGCTCGTCGTCGCGCTCGCCTGGCGCGGCGGCCTCGACGCCCGGCGCGTCGTGCTGGTCGGCCTCGGCGTCAACGCCGGGCTGTCGGCGCTCACGTCGTGGCTGCTGCTGCGGGCCGACCTGCCCGACCTCACCGCGGCGATGACGTGGCTGACCGGCTCCCTCGCGGCCGTCGACGCTGGCACGCTGCGCCCCATCGGAACGAGCGCGGTGGCCTGCCTGGCGCTCGCGCTGCTCGGCTCGGAGCGCCTGGGGCTGCTGCGTTTCGGCGACGTGACCGTGCGCTCCCTCGGGGTGAACGTTGCGGTGTCGCAGCTGATCCAGGCGGCGCTCGCGGTCGTCGCGGCCTCGCTGGCGTGTGCCGTGGCCGGACCTGTGGCCTTCGTCGCGTTCTGCGCGCCGCAGATCGCGATGGTGCTGTTCCGCACCCAGGGGCCGCCCGTGGCGGGCGGGATGCTCGTCGGGGCCGCGATCATGGTCGGCGCCGACATCGCCGCCCGGGTGGCCTTTCCGACCCCGGTGCCCGTCGGCCTCGTCACCGCCTTCTGCGGCGCGCCCGTGCTGCTGTGGCTGTTGACCCGCCTCGGCCGGTCGGCCTGACCGGTGCCGCTCCGGCCGCTCTGGCTCCGGTGCTGCTCTGGCGGCTCTGGCTCCGGCTCTGGTGCGGCTCGGCTCGCGGCGCGCGGGGTGCGGTTCAGCGGGTCATCGCGGCCCCGCCGTCGACGACGAGATCCTGCATCGTCACGTGCCGGGCTGCCGGCGAGGCGAGAAACGCGACGACGCTCGCGATGTCGTCCGGCTCCGCGATGCGCCCCAGCGGGATGCCGGCCTTGAACCGGCCGGGATCGCCGCGCACGATCGTCTCCTCGTCGATCCCGGCGTCGGCGAGCATGCCCTCGACCATCGGCGTGCGGGTGGTGCCGGGGGAGACGACGTTGCAGCGGATCCCGAACTCCGCCAGCTCCAGGCCGAGGGACTGTGTGAACAGGGCCGCGGCGGCCTTCGACGCGCCGTACGCGGCCATGCCGTGGCGCGGCAGCCGGCCGGCGTTCGACGCGACCGTGACGATCACCCCGCGCCGCCGCGGCAGCATCCGGCGCGCCACCGCGGTGGAGACGGTGAACACCCCGGTGGCGTTGACCGCGAAGATCCGCGCCCACTCCTCCTGCGTCGTCGCCAGGGCCGGGCGGTTGCCCAGCGTGCCCGCGCAGTTGACGAGCACCTCGATCGCGGCCTCGCGTTCGACCTCGGCCATGAGGCCCTCGACCGCGGCGGAGTCGGTGACGTCCAGCGCTCGAACACCCGCCGCGCCCACCGCGCTCGCCGCGCTGCTCGGGCTTGATGCCCTGCTGGAACTTGATGCGCCGCTCGGGCTCGTCGCGCTCGTCGGGCTCGGGCCTGTCCGGCTCGGCCGCGCGTCGACGCCGACCACGCGGTGCCCCGCCGCCTCCAGGGCGCCGACCACGGCGGCACCGATCCCTCCGGCGGCCCCCGTGACGACAGCGACCGAGCCCTCCCGTGAGTCACGCATGAGGTAAGCCTGCCCTAAGTAGAGGAGCCGATCGTCGGCGCCCCCGATGCCGTGGGGCGACGAGCGTTCGGCCACGGAGCCGGCCCGCTCCCGCGGTGGACACCCGGCTCCGGGCAGGGCAGACCCCCGGTTCCTGGGCGCGGGTGCGCCCCCGGCCGCCTGTCATATCCGTGAACTTCATTGCGCGACAAGCAGATCTTTGTGTTCAGACACGCCCGGGTCGGGCTTGACTCGCTTCCCGTCGCTGAGTTGGGATGGCGCCCATGCATCAGGGGCAGGGCGGGGCGGGTGAAGCCGCTTCGCGCGCACGGGGTGCCCTGCTGGCGTTGGCGCGGGGGCGCCGCGTCGGTGGCGCCCGCGAGGGGCGACGCACCGATCTGGCCTGGGCGCCCGCACCGGGCGAGCTCGAGGCCCTCAACGTCGTCGAGCCCGGCGTCTACCGCGACATCGGCCTGCGCGCAGCCCGACTCGGACTCGTACACGACGTCGCCGGCCTCGACGGCGCGCCGACCGCTACCCCGCCGATGCCGCCGATGCCGTCCATGCCGCCGGTGCCGCCGGTGCGGTCGGCCAGGGCAGGCGAGACACCGCTGCGCAACGTCTGGCCCGCGGACGACCTGGAGCCGGTCGACGACGCCATCATCTGCGGCGTGCTCCTCGGTGTGACGCTACCCAGCGACCCGATCGACGGCCTCGTCGCCGGCGTCACCACCGCGCTGTCCCGCTCGGTCGGACTCGCCCACGTCGATGAGTCGGCGCCGCTCATCGCCGCGACCGCCGGCGTCGCGGCGGCCGTCAGCGCGGGGATCGAAGGCGCCAGCTGGCCGCAGCGGGTGGCGCTGGCCGCCTGGGCCTGCGACGAGGGCGCCGCCACCGGCAGTTACCGCCCCGGTCCGCGGTTGTCGGCCCGGCTCACGTGGGCGTGCGCGCTCGCCGAGCGCGCCGAGACCGACCCCGTCGACGTCGTCGCGCTGCTCGTCGGCAACAGCGCGATCCCCCAGGAGGCGGTGCCGGCCGGTTTCGCGCTGGCCGCCGTCGGCACCGACGTGCCGTCGACACAGCGGGCGGCGGTCGCCCTCGGTGGACGCTCGCGCACGATCGCCGGACTCGCGGGAGCGCTCGTCGCGGCCGCCGGCGCCCCGGCTGGGCAGCAGCCCTCGGACCCGCTCGGCGACCTCGTCGGCGCGCTGGTCACGCGGCGGTCGGCCGTCGCCTCCGGCTGACGCTCCGCCTCTCCGCGACCCCGCCCAACCCCGAAGGAGCCCGAGTGAGACCGCAGCGACCCAACCCCGTGCCGCCTCCGCGCCGCGTCGTCGTCGTCGGCGGCGTGACCGCCGAGGTCGTCATGACCGTCAACGAGCCACCAGAGCGCGGCGGCGCCTCGCGGGCACAGGACGCCCACGCCCGCGCCGGCGGCGGCTACCCCGTGCTCGCGGCGGCCCGCCGCGCCGGGCTCGACGCCGCGCTCGCCGGCGTGATCGGCACGGGCGCGATGGCCCGGCTCGTCGGGCGCGCGCTGCGCCGCGAGGGGATTCGCGTGCTGCTGCCCGACCGCCCGGGCGAGCAGGGCTTCTCCGTCGTCCTCACCGAGGAGGCGGGCCGCCCGACGCGGGTGGCGGCGCCGGGTGTCGAGGCCACGCTCAACGCCGACGACCTCGCCCGGGTGCGGCTGGCCGCCGACGACGTGGCCTACGTGTCGGCGCAGGACCTCATCGACCCGGTCTGCGGGCCGGCCATCGCGCAGTGGTGCGACTCCGGGCTGGGGGAGGCCCTGCTCGTCCTCGACCCCGGACCGCTGGTCAGCGACGTTCCCGACGACGTGCTCGACGCGGTGCTCGCGCGCACCGACGTGCTCGCCCTCGGGCGACACGAACTGGAGCTGCTCAGCGGCCGTCGGGTGGCCCCGAAGGGCGAAGGCGCCGCGGAAGGCGGCGACCGCGACGGCGAGGCGCTGGCCGCCCTCGCCGGCCTCCTGGCCGACGAGGCCATCGTGCTGCTGCGCTCGGCCGACGGCTACCTGCTGCGCGAGCACGACGGACACACCTACTCGTTCCCCGGCGACGAGCCCGGCCCGCCGCGGCTCCGGCACGTCGCCCACCTGCTGGGTCACCTGGCCCAGGTGCGCGCGTCGCAGCCGGCGCGCACCCTCGGTGGTGTCGCCCCCGGCCATCACGTGGCCGCGCTGCTGCTGGCCGACTGACCTGCCCCCGGGGCCGCGTGGTGATAGTCCGAGACCGGCCCGGCTATGCCAGACGGGCGATATTCCGCCCGTTTGGCATCTTTCATCCTGACTCGTTCCCCGTTGGGGCGCGTGGCGGGCGGTGGGCCCTGCGGTCGGCGGCCTCATTCGGTTGTCGCCCGTTGGGGCCGCGTGGCGGGCGGTGGGCCCTGCGGTCGGCGACCATCCGCCCGACCTGCGCTAGCGCTCCGGTCGGGCTCCCGCCAG
>JBDIAM010000053.1:0-14590 GCA_039812445.1 Piscicoccus intestinalis
ATGCGGCGCACCGGCGGCCAGTACTTGCTGCGCGGGTCGACGCCGCCCGGGTAGACCGCCTCCTGCCGGCTGTACGGCCGGTCCCACTCGCGCACCAGCTCGGGCGCGGTGTGCGGGGCGCCGCGCAGCACGCTGTCGGCCACGTCGACCTCACCGACGGCCACGTGCTCGATCTCGGCGCGGATACCGATCATCGCGTCGCAGAACCGGTCGAGCTCGGCGAGGTCCTCGCTCTCGGTGGGCTCGACCATGAGCGTGCCGGCCACCGGAAAACTCATCGTCGGGGCGTGGAAGCCGTAGTCGATGAGGCGCTTGGCGACGTCGTCGACGGTCACGCCCGTGCGCTTGGTCAGCTCGCGCAGGTCGAGGATGCACTCGTGGGCGACGATGCCGTCGGCGCCGGAGTACAGCACCGGGTAGTGCTCGCGCAGCCGGGCCGCGATGTAGTTCGCGTTGAGCACGGCCACGCCCGTGGCCTTCGTCAGGCCCGCGGCGCCCATGAGCCGCAGGTACGCCCACGAGATCGACAGCACGCCGGCCGAGCCGAACGGGGCGCCGACGCTCGGGCCGACGCCGGTGGCCGGGCCAGCCTCGGCGTCCAGCGGGTGGTTCGGCAGGTAGGGGGCGAGGTGGGAGCGCACCCCGACCGGACCGACTCCGGGGCCACCGCCACCGTGCGGGATGGCGAACGTCTTGTGCAGGTTGAGGTGGCTGGCGTCGCCGCCGAACTCCCCCGGCCGGGCGATCCCGACGAGCGCGTTCATGTTCGCGCCGTCGATGTACACCTGGCCGCCGGCCCCGTGCACGAGCTCGCACAGCGGCACGATCGTGTCCTCGTACACCCCGTGCGTCGAGGGGTAGGTCACCATGATCGCCGCGAGCCGGTCGCCGTGCTGCTCGACCTTGGCCCGCAGGTCGTCCATGTCGACCGAGCCGTCGGCCGTCGACTTCACGACGACCACCCGGAAGCCCGCCATGACCGCGCTCGCGGCGTTGGTGCCGTGGGCGCTGGAGGGGATCAGGCACACGTCGCGCTCCTGCCCGCCGTTGTCGCGGTGGTAGGCGCGGATCGCCATGAGCGCGACGAGTTCTCCGGAGGCGCCGGAGTTGGGCTGCAACGTCACCTCGTCGTAGCCGGTGAGGTCGACGAGCCAGTCCTGCAGCTGGCGGATCATGGCTCGGCTGCCCTGGCTCTGGTCGGCGGGCGCGAACGGGTGCAGGTCGGCGAAGTTGTGCATGGTGATCGAGTCGAGCTCGGTCGCCGCGTTGAGCTTCATCGTGCACGAGCCGAGCGGGATCATGCCGCGGTCGAGGGCGTAGTCGCGGTCGGACAGGCGCCGGACGTAGCGCATCATCGCGGTCTCGGAGTGGTACGTGTTGAAGACCGGCTGGGCGAGCCAGTCGTCGGTGCGCACCTGCTCGGGCCCCCAGCGCCCCGCGACGTCGACGGAGCCGGTGTCGACGACGTCGACCTGCGCCTGCACCCCGAAGGCGGCGAGCACCGCCTGCGCGTCCTGCGCGGTGGTCTGCTGGTCGCACGACAGCCACACCGTGTCCTCGTCGGCGCGCCACAGGTTGATGCCGCGCTCGAGGGCGGCGGCGACGACCTCGTCCGCGCCCCCGGGTACGCGCACGGCGAGGGTGTCGAAGAACCGGTCGTGCAGCACCTCGACTCCCCCGCCCGCGGCGCCGAGACCGTCGCGGATCGCGGCCGCGTAGCCGTGGGTGCGCAGGGCGATGCGGCGCAGCCCGGCGGGGCCGTGGTAGACGGCGTACATCGAGGCCAGCACGGCGAGCAGCACCTGCGCGGTGCAGATGTTGCTCGTCGCCTTCTCGCGGCGGATGTGCTGTTCGCGGGTCTGCAGGGCGAGCCGGTACGCGGGCGCCCCGTCGACGTCCTTGCTCACGCCGACGAGCCGGCCGGGCATCGTGCGCTCCAGGCCGGCGCGCACGCACATGTAGCCGGCGTGCGGGCCGCCGAAGAACATCGGCACGCCGAACCGCTGGGTGGTGCCGACGGCGACGTCGGCGCCCCACTGCCCGGGCGGGGTGGCCAGGGTCAGTGCGAGCAGGTCGGCCGCGGCGGTGACCAGGGCCTTCGCCTCGTGCGCGACCTCGGCGAGCCGGCTCAGCTGCGCGGTCTCGCGGAGCCGCCCGTCCGCGGCGGGGTACTGGACGAGCACGCCGAAGACGTCCCGGTCGCCGGCGGCGGCGCGCAGCGCCTCGGCGGAGTCGATGCCGTCGAGGTCGCCGACGACCACCTCGATGCCGATCGGCAGCGCGCGGGTGCGGACCACGGCGAGGGTCTGCGGGAACACGCCGGAGTCGACGAGCAGCACGGCGTCCTTGGGCGCCTTGGAGGCGCGCCGCATGAGGGTCATCGCCTCGGCGGCGGCGGTGCTCTCGTCGAGCAGGGAGGCGTTCGCGGTGGCCAGGCCGGTCAGCTCGGTGACGACGGTCTGGAAGTTCAGCAGGGCCTCGAGGCGGCCCTGCGAGATCTCCGGCTGGTACGGCGTGTACGCGGTGAACCACGCCGGGTTGCGCAGCACGTCGCGCTTGATGACCGAGGGGATCACGGTGTTGTAGTAGCCGAGGCCGATCATCGAGGTGAGCACCCGGTTCTCGGCGGCGAAGGCGCGCAGCTCGGTGAGCACCTCCTGCTCGCTGGGGGCCGACTCGATGCCCAGCGGCCGGTCGGTGCGGATCGCGCTGGGCAGCGTCGTCGCGATGAGGTCGTCGAGGCTGTCCTTGCCGATCACCGAGAGCATCGCGGCGACGTCCTCGTCGCGGGGGCCGAGGTGGCGGGCGACGAACGGCGCGTCGACGGCCGTCGGGATGCCGGTTACCTGCTCGGCGGGATCGGGGCGGTGATCGGTGGTGTGGGTGTCGATGCTCACGGGCTACTCCCTCTGCCGGTCAGCCCGGCCGAGCGGCTCGATGACGCCGCCCGGTACGCCGGGTCTGCGAGTCGATGGCCCTCCCCACCTGTCACCACGGCGGCGTGGCTCCAAGGGTGCCTCGCCCGCGCGGTCCTGGCGCCTGAGAGGTTCCGGGGAGGTTTGCTCCTTCGGCGCCTCGCGGCCGGCCGCAGCTGCGGTGGGCGGTGTGCGAGGCTCTCCCGCGCGGGGTGTTCGGCCCGTTGAGGTTATCACCACGGCCCGCGGGGTGCCGGATATCGAATGCCGCGGCGCCCGCGGGCCCGCGGGTCTGGCGGCGGGGCCTCAGCTGATGCGGCGCTTGCGGCGGCGGGCGCTGAGCTCGTCGACCTGGGGCTCCGCCTCGGCGGCCACGCCCTCGCCCTCCTGCTCGAGGCGCTCGGTGGGCAGCGACGCGAGCTCGCCCTCGACCTCACGCCACACCCGGCCGACGGCGATGCCGAACACGCCCTGGCCGCCCTGCAGCAGGTCGATGACCTCGTCGTTGCTCGTGCACTCGTAGACGCTGGCGCCGTCGCTCATGAGGGTCAGCTGGGCCAGGTCGTCGACGCCGCGCTCCCGCAGGTGACCGACCGCGACGCGGATCTGCTGCAGGGAGACGCCGGTGTCGAGCAGACGCTTGACGACCTTGAGCACGAGCACGTCGCGGAAGCCGTAGAGGCGCTGCGTGCCGGAGCCGGTGGCGGTGCGGATCGACGGCTCGACGAGGCCGGTGCGGGCCCAGTAGTCGAGTTGCCGGTAGGTGATCCCGGCGGCGCGGCACGCGATCGGGCCGCGGTAGCCCTCGTCCTCGGCGAGCTCGGGGAGGTCGTCGTCGAAGAGAAGCCCCTGGTCACCGGTCACCCGACGACCGGTCGGCGTCTCCTTCGAGTTCACGTCAGCCTCCTCGGATGCGACCTGCCGGTGCCGATCGGGCTCCGGTGCTGGTTCGGGTGAATCGGATTCGTGCCGCTACGCGCAGGGGCACGGGCGGCGACATACATGACGCTACGGGGCCGCGTCCAGGCCCGTCAATCACCGCCTGGCGACGGGGTGTCGGCGTGTCGCGCTGAGCTGCCTCTTGAGGGTTGGGGGGCCGATCGAGAGCCTTGGAAACCTTCACCGTCAACTGCACAGTGATGTCCAACATGCCTGGTCAGCGACGTGTGGGCGCGGTCGTGCCTGGCGCCGAGCCGGCCCGTGAGCGAGGTGGATCCGCCGCGGCCGGGCGGGACCGGGGCGCCGGCCGGGCGCCCGCATAGCGACAACCGCCGGCGGGGAGACGGGGCAGCTGGTGGGGATTGACCACTCGCGAGTGGACAGTCGTCGGGCCTCGCGTAACCCCGCAGGTCAGGGAGCCGGGGCGAGGCTCTCCCCGCGAATTGACCACTCGAGGGCCGCCGAGTGGTCACTGCCCCCGTCTGCGCGGGTCACCGGCGGCTGGCTTCGGCCGCCGGCCGGACGCCGTCAGTCTCCGCGGTTGGATTCCTGCGAACCCTCGGAACCGCCGGGGGTGTCGAAGTCCTCGGCGGAGACCTGGTCGAGGAACTCGCGGAAGCGCTCGACCTCGTCGTCCTCGTCCTCGGTGACGACGACGCCCGCCTCGTCGATGACCGCGTCCTCGACGCGGATCGGGGCCTGGGCGCGTAGCGCGAGCGCGATGGCGTCGGAGGTGCGCGAGGAGACCTCGACCCCCTCGGCGAAGACGAGGCTGGCGTAGAAGACGTTGTCGCGCAGTTCGACGATGCGCACCTCGCGCAGCTGGTGACCGAGAGCGTGGATGACGTCGCGCAGCAGGTCGTGGGTCAGCGGGCGCGGCGGCGTGACGCCTTGCTGGGCGAACGCGATGGCCGCGGCCTCCGCGGCCCCGATCCACACGGGCAGGTAGCGATCACCCTCCCGCTCCCGGAGCAGGACGATCGGCTGGTTCGTCGGCATTTCCACGCGGACACCGAGGACGTCGAGATCACGCACCCCCTCACGCTACCCCCTGAGTCGTCCCGGGGCCCACGCCAACGGACCCGTCAGACGGGTCAATCGCGCAGGGCGGCCTTCACCAGGGCGGTGTGCAGCGCGATGCCGTGCCGCAGCACCTCCGCGGCCACGACGTCGCCCCGCTCGGGGTTCCGGCGGCGCAGCGGCGCGACGACCTGCTGCATGAGCCCGATCTCGCGGTCGGCGGCCGTGCGGAACGGTCGCAGGTGGCGGGCCTCGATGCCGTAGGAGGCGAGCGCGCCCGCGGCCCGGGCCACCGGCAGCGCCTCCCCCGCGAAATGCCCGGAACCGTCGGGCTGCAGGAGCCCGTAGCCGCACAGCGCGTCGATCATCGGCGAGCTCAGGCCGCTGGCCGTCATGAGCTCGGCGCGGGTCAGGCGCAGCGCGGGGCCCGGCTCCAGAAGCTCCTGCGCGGTGGGCACGTCGGGGTCGTCGGTCGCGGCCGGCACCGTCGGGCGCTCGTCCGTGGGGCCGGCGGGTTGCAGCCCGCGATCCATCGCGTCGAGCGCCTCGCGGATCACCTTCAGCGGCCAGAACCGGTCGCGCTGCGCGGTGAGGATGTAGCGCAGCCGCTGCACGTCCTTCTCGTCGAAGCTGCGGTAGCCGGAGGCGGTGCGCCGCGGAGTGACCAGCCCCTGGGCCTCCAGGAACCGGATCTTGCTCACGGTGACGTCGGGGAAATCCGCCCGCAGTTCCGCCAGCACGGCCCCGATCGAGCGGCGGCCCGTCGGGTGGCTGTCGGCCACGACCTCAGTTCGCGCGTCGCGCGGTGTGGAACACCAGCCGGTACTTGCCGATCTGCACCTCGTCGCCCGGGCGCAGCACCGCGGAGTCGATGAGCTCGCGGTTGACGTACGTGCCGTTGAGCGAGCCGACGTCGCGCACGACGAACTGGTCGCCCTCGATCTGGAAGACCGCGTGCTTGCGGGAGACCGTCACGTCGTCGAGGAAGATGTCGCTGTCCGGGTGCCGCCCGGTGGTCGTCGTCGGGGCGTCGAGCAGGAACCGGGCGCCGGTGTTCGGCCCGCGCAGCACGAGCAGCAAGGCGGTGCCGGGACGCAGCGCCTCGATCGTCGCGTGGTCCTCGGTGGACAGACCGAGGTCGGCGTCGCTGACCGGCTCCGGCTCGGCGCCGCCCAGACCCTGGAACTGCTGGGTGGCGGGATCGAACGGACGACGTGAGGCCTCGGTCGCCCCGCCCTGCTCACCCGGCTGCGCCGGATTCGCCTGCTTGTCGTTTCCCTGCTCGTCGTTGTCCCGTGCGTCCTCGCCGGCGCCGACCACCACGTGTCACCTGCTCTCTTCCCTCACCCTGACGTGAAACCTGAAGCACCACGGTAGACCATCCGCGGCCCGTCGCCGACGTTGCTCGCATGCGACACCCGCAACGAGGCCAAGCCCGCCCGCCGCGGCGGCGGAAGGCGGACCCTATTCGATCAGTGTCGCTGGGCGCGTGCGGAACTCGCAACGCGAAGGCGTCCGTGACGACGGCGACGCGCGCGCCGCCGGCCAGCGCACGACTAACCCCGACTAACCCCGACTAACCCAGGGTCTCCTCGTAGGCGGCGTCGTCGAGCAGCTCCTCGACCGCGGCGGCGTCGGCCACCTTCAGCTCGAACAGCCAGCCGTCTCCGTAGGGGTCGGAGTTGACGAGTTCGGGGGTGTCGTCGAGGGCGTCGTTGACCGAGACGACCTCGCCGTCGAGCGGGCAGTACAGGTCGCTGACCGACTTCGTCGACTCGATCTCGCCGCAGGCGTCACCGGCGGTGAGCTCGTCGCCGACCGACGGCAGGCTCACGTAGACGACGTCGCCGAGGGCGTCCTGGGCGAAGGAGGTGATCCCGACCCGCACGATCCCGTCCTCGCCGCTGCGGACCCACTCGTGCTCGGCGGTGTAGCGCAGGTCCTCGGGGTACTCCAACTCGCTCATGGCACTCCTCCATCCGGGCGCCGGCGGCGCGACGGGTCGTGGGTTTCGATGGGTCCGCCCGACGGGGCCGCGCGGACCGCTGCGACCGCGCTGAACCCTACCCGGGCGGGGTCGTGGAACTCGGGTTCGACTCGGGTCGAGCGTAACGAGGCGCCGCGGGCGCGTGCAACGAATCGATCGCGAGGTCTTGGGTCTGGGTCACGTCGATCGTCGCGCCGACGCCGCGGATCGTCTCGACGACGCCACCGGGGATGTCCATCGCCGACGCCAGCGTCTGCGGGTCGCCGATCGCCAGCACGGCATAGGAGGCGGGCAGGCTGCGGCCGTCGACGAGCAGCCCGCCTCCGGAATCCTCCGTGACGTAGCTGGAGGCGACGACGCGCACGTCGCCCACCTGGATCGCCTCGGCGCCGGCGTCGCGCAGCTCCTGGATCGCGTCGAGCAGATTCGCCGACCCGACGACCGACGACGCGTCGGTGATCGCGATCCGCACGCCCGGCCCCCGCGCAGGCAGCGTGCCGGCGAGGATCCCCAGGGCGTCGGCCCGTGACGTCGCGGCCTCCCGCGCCTGCGCGGGGTCCAGCCCCTGTTCCCGCTGGAGCCGGTCGCGCTCCTGGGTGAGCCGCGTGATCTCCTCGTCGAGCCGGTTCGAACGCTGCCGCACCGAGTCGAGGATCCCGACGAGCTCGGACTGGCGCAGGTTCTCCAGGCCCTCCTGGCGCGTCTGCCCGATCTGGGTGGAGATGCCGACGCCGAGCAGCGCCGCGAGCAGCGCGACCACGAGGGCGTAGCGCGAGGGCCGCGGCCGCAGGGCCCGCCGCAGCCGGCGCCACCCGCTCGGCTCCGCCGCGCTCTCCCGCTCGGGCCCCGGCTCCGGGGTCGCCTCGCGGCTCTCGTCGCTCGACGTCTCGAGACGCTCGTCGCTCATCGCCGCCCCCTCACGCCTTGAACAGGTGCCGGCGGATCGAGGCGACGTTGGAGAAGATCCGCACCCCGAGCACGACGACGACGCCGGTGGACAGTTGGGCCCCGACTCCGAGCTGGTCACCGAGGAAGACGATGAACGCGGCGACGAGGGTGTTGGAGACGAACGAGACGACGAAGACCTTGTCGTCGAAGATCCCGTCGAGCACCGCCCGGATCCCGCCGAAGACGGCATCGAGCGCGGCGATGACGGCGATCGGCAGGTACGGCTGCATCCACAGCGGCACGCTCGGCTGCACCACCAGCCCGATGACGAGGCCGACGAGCAGACCGATGGCGGGAATCATGACGTCGTCTCCTTGCCGTCCGGAGTCGGTCCGGTGCTGTTCGGGGTGGTCTCCGCGGCCCCGGCCGGGCCGTCGGGGCGGGCGTAGCGCAGGGAGAGCGCGGGCCCGGCGGGCACCTGCCGCCGATCCTGCGCCGAGAACGCCTCGGTGCCGGTGACCGCGTCGTACGCGCTGCTCAGCTCCTCGAGGTACGCCCCGCCGGGGCCGTCGGCGAACCGGCTCTGCAGCGTCGGCGGCCCGAGCGCCGTGATGACGTACGGCCGGGTCAGCGGCCGGTAGTTGACGAGGATCGCCTGCCCGGCGTGGCGGATGGCCGACGTCGACGTGAGCCGCTGACCGTTGATCGCGATCGCCTCGGCGCCTGACTCCCAGAGGGCGTTGACGACGGCTTGCACGTCTCTGGCCACGATCCGCCCCTGCGCGAACGCGCCGCCGCGCTGGGCCTGGTCGGGGTCGGCCAGGGAGGCGTCGGGGGCGTCGTCGAGCGTCACCTGCAGGCCCGGGCCGGTCATCGGCACCGACCCGGCCTGGATCCCGAGCACCGCGACCGCGGCCGACGGGTCCTCCCCCCTCTCGGAGGCGGCCCGCGCCCCGAGCGCGTCGACCTCCCCCCGCAGCCGCGCGATCCGGGCCTCGCGGCTCGCGGCGTCGGCGTTCGCCGCGTCGATGCGGTGCACCAGCTCCTCGCGCGCCTGCGCGGAGGCGGCCGCGGGCACCCGCAGGTTGGCGATTGCGACCCCGACCAGCACCCCGAGCGCGACGGCCAGCAGACCGATGACGACGCGCTGCGCCGGCCCCGCCCGCTCCCCGCGGTCACGACGACGGGCCGCCGCCGCGTAGCCGGGATCGAGCGGGCGCTGCAACAACTCGTTGATCAGGCTCATCGAGGCGTCGACGGGGCCCCGCGGGGCCGGCCGTCCACCCGGATCGCTCGTCGCGCCGCCGCTGTCCGCCGGGCCCGGGCCGTCGGGGAGGGCACCGTCGGGGAGGGCGCCGTCGGGGAGGGCACCGTCGGTGGCCCGTTCGTCGGACTCGCGCACAACCCCTCCTCCCATCGGATCCGGCGTCCGCGGCTCCTGCAGAGCCGGGCCGCGGTCTCCATTGTTCGACACGACTCCGCTCACGGCCGGGTGGGGCACGCCCGGTAGAGTGCGCGCGACCGCGCCGCGTGGTGCGCACGCCGCGGCGGGCACTGCACCGATGCCAAGGAGAACAGCGTTGATCGTCGTCGTCGGATTCATGGGCGCGGGCAAGACGACCGTCGGACGCATCCTCGCCGAGCGGCTCGGCCTGCCCTTCGTCGACTCCGACCTCGTCATCGAACACGAGCAGCGGCGGGCGATCAAAGACATCTTCGCCCAGCACGGCCAGGACGCCTTCCGCGACATCGAGGAGGACGCGATCAAGCGCCTGCTCGAGGGTCCCGACTGCGTCCTGTCCCTCGGTGGCGGCGCGTGCGGGCGGGCGGCGACGCGCGAGCGGCTCGCCGCGCACACCGTCATCTACCTGCACGTCGACCTCGACGAGGCGATCCTGCGGGTGGGCCGCGACGAGTACCGCCCGATGCTGCACGACCCCGGCCTGCCGGACCTTTACGCCGGCCGCCTGGAGATCTACGCGAACGTCGCCACCGTCGTCTCGCACACGACCGGCCGCCGCGTCGAGGACATCGCCTGGGAGATCATCGACCAGATCACCGGCACCGCCGAGGCCGACGGCACCAGGGGTGTGCTCGTCGCGCCGCCCGGCGGTTCCTACCGCGTGCACGTCGGAGCCGGTCTGGTCGGCCAGATCGCGCGGCTGCTGCCGGTGCCCACCGACGCCGAGCGGATCGTCGTGCTCGCCGACCGCGCCGCCGACGACGCGGCCGCGCTCGTCGCCCACCACCTGGGCGAACTCGACCGGCCCGTCTCCCGGATCACCGTCGACGACGACGGCACCGGCGACCCCGACAGCACCGGCGACCCCGACGGCACCGGCGACCCCGACAGCACCGGCGACCCCGGCACGGGCGCCCTGACCGACGGGCTGGCCCGGCTCGCCCGGACCACCGCGCAGCTGAGCGCCCTGGGCGTGCACCGCGGCGACCTGCTCGTCGGGGTCGGCGGCGAATCCGTGTGCGAACTGGTCGGTTTCGTGGCCGCGACGTACAACCGCGGGATGGCGCACGCGCTGGTGCCGACGACGCTGGAGGCGCAGGCCGACTCCGCCGTCGGCGGCAAGTGCGCGGTCGCCCTCGCCGACGGCACGAGCCTGCTCGGGCTCATCCACCAGCCGGTCGTCGTCGTCTGCGACGTCACCCTCGCGGCGGCGCCGGGGCGGCCGGATTTCGAGGCGGGCCTGGCCGAGATCGTCAAGCACGGACTCGTGCGCGACCCCGCCCTGCTCGACGAGCTGGCGGCCGGAAGTGCCGCGATCGCCGCCCGCGACACCGCCCGCCTCGTCGGGCTCGTGCGGCGCAGCGTCGAGATCAAGGGCGACGTCGTCACCTCGGACGAACGCGAGGAGGGCGGCCGGCTGCACCTGAACTACGGGCACACGTTCTCGCGGGCCTTCGCCCGGGCCGACCGCTCGCTCTCCGGCGGGGACGCGCTGGCCCTGGGGATGATGGCGGCGGCCTACCTGAGCCACCGGCTCGGGCGCCTCGACGAGGCCGGCGTGTGGGCGCACCGACAGGTGCTGCAGGCCCTGGACCTGCCGGTCCGCGCGACGTTCGCCTACGACGACCTCGTCGACACCCTGCGCAAGGACCGCAAGTACCGGCGCGGCTGGCGGTTCGTGCTGCTGCAGGCGCCCGGCGTGCCCGAGGCCGGCGTCGGGCCGGAGCCGCAGGACGTCGCCGACGCCCTCGCCGACCTCGCCGACGAGCCCTCGCTGAGCCCCCGATGAGCCGTCGATGAGCCGTCGATGAACGTGGCCGTACCGCCCCATCGAACGGACTAGACCGTACATACTGGGGTGTGAATCCCGTCGCAGTCCCGCATCGGGACACGCGGGAGACCTCGCCCCTCGCGAACGGAGTCCCCCATGGCAGCGCAGCCACTGACCACTCACAGCCTCTTTCTCATCGGGGAGGGCATCGGTGCGTCGCGGACCCCCGCGATGCACGAGCGCGAGGGTCACGAGCAGGGCATGTCGGTGACGTATCGCATCCTCGACGCCCTCGTCGAGGGCCTCGGCCCCGACGACCTGCCCGAGGTCATCGGCTGGGCCAAGCGCCTGGGCTACAGCGGCTTCAACGTCACCCACCCCTTCAAGACGGCGATCATCCCGCACCTCGACGGGCTCTCCGAGCGGGCCACCGCGCTCGGCGCCGTCAACACCGTCGTCATCCGCGACGGCCAGGCGATCGGGCACAACACCGACTGGTGCGGCTTCTCCCGTCCGCTGGAGGCCGCGCTGGGCGACCGTCCGCGCACCGACGTGGTGCAGATCGGAGCCGGTGGCGCCGGCTCCGCGGTCGCGTACGCCCTCCTCGACCTCGGCTTCGAGCACGTCACGCTCCTCGACCTCGACCAGGCCCGGGCGTCGGCCCTCGCCGACCGGATGAACGCCCTGTACGGAGACGGTCGCATCACGATCGGCTCCGACCTGGCGGCCGCGCTCGACGACGGCGCGACGGGCATCACGCACGTCACGCCGACCGGCATGGCCACCCACCCCGGGTGTGCCGTGCCGAGCGAGCTGCTGCGCCCGGACCTGTGGGTCGCGGAGGTCGTCTACTTCCCGCTGGAGACAGAACTGGTGCGCCGCGCGCGGGCCGCGGGCTGCCTCACGGTGGACGGTGGAGGCATGGCCGCGGAGCAGGCCGTGGAGGCGTTTTTCCTGTTCACGGGCGTGCCCGCGAACCAAAGTCGAATGTATGCCCATCTGCGTGAGATGGTTGGTGGCTGAGAGGGGCCGCGAAAACGCAGCGCACGCCGGTCGTGCGGTGGGGGCGGCAGTCCGGTCGGGGCCGTCGCCGCACCGGTCTGCCCACCGAGATCGCGGTCGTGGGTAGCCGTCGAGAGGTCCGTCATGGCAGAGCCGAGCGCCACTCCCGCAGGGCGACGCAACGCCGCGCGGACCCGCGAGGACCTGCTGACCGTGGCCGCCGACGAGTTCGCGGCGCGCGGCTTCTTCGGGGCCCGCGTCGACGAGATCGCCAGCCGCAGCCTGACGACCAAGCGGATGATCTACTACTACTTCACCGACAAGCGGGGGTTGTACACCGCGGTGCTGGAGAAGGCGTACGCCGACATCCGGGAGGCCGAACAGGCGCTGGACCTTTCGGCGCTGACGCCCCCGCAGGCCCTCGAGAGCCTCATCCGGCACACCCTGGAGTACCACGAGGCCCACCCCAACCTCGCCAAGCTCGTGGCCACCGAGAACCGGCTCTGCGCGCAGAACCTCAAGGCGACCAACCGGCAGACCGCGCTCAACCTGCCGATCGTCACCCTCATCGACGACATCCTCGACCGCGGCCTGGCCACCGGCGACTTCCGGCGCCGGCCGAGCGCGCTCGAACTGCACCTCATGATGAGCGGCCTCGCGGTCTTCCGGATCACCAACGCCCCCACCGTCGAGGCCTCGTTCGCCATCGACATCCGCACGCGCGAGCACCTCGACGAACTCATCGCCACCGTGCAGTCGATGATGCTCGCCTGGCTGCGCACGCCGGAGGACGGAGCCGGTCAGGCTCCCACGTCGTAGACCTGCGGGCCGACGCGACGCAGGCCGCCGGCGACGACCGTGCGGTGGATCTCGGAGGTGCCGTCGAAGATGCGGAAGATCCGGGCGTCGCGATAGAGCCGCTCGACCACCGACTCCTTCGTGTAGCCGCTGCCGCCGAAGATCTGCACGGTGCGGTCGGCCACGCGCCCGAGGGTCTCGGCCGCGTCGACCTTGACCATGGAGATCAGCGTGCGGGCGGCCTTCTCGTCACCGATGTCGAGGGCCCACGCGGCGCGCCACAGCAGCAGCCGGGAGCGCTGGATCTCGATGGCGCTGTCGGCCAGCATGGCCTGCACCATCTGAAAGTCGCCGATGGGCCGACCGAACTGTTCACGCTGTGCGGAGTATTCGACGGCCAGGGTGAGCAGGCGGCAGGCCTTGCCGAGGGCGCGGGCGCCGACCTGGCCGAGCCGCACCCGGCCGAGGGTGGTCAGCACGAGCCGCAGCCCGTTGCCCTCGCCACCGAGCAGGTTCTCCGGCCCGAGAGGCACGTCGTCGAAGAAGATCTCGACGTGGCTGGTGCCGGTGAGCCCCATCATCTTCTGGTCCTTGCCGATGGTCACCCCGGGGGTGTCCTTGTCGACGAGGAACAGCGAGATGTGCCGGGGGCGGGCGGCCGGATCGGTGACGGCGGAGACGATGAAGAAGTCGGAGAACATGCCGTCGCTGACGAAATGCTTGTGCCCGGTGAGCGTCCACCCCTCGCCGGTCGGGACGGCGCGGGTGGAGATGCCGGCGGCGTCCGACCCGGCTCCGGGCTCGGTGATGGCGATCGAGCAGGTGCGCTCGCCCTGCACGCACGGCAGCAGCCAGCGCTGCTTCTGCTCGTCGGTGCCGACGAACAGCACCTCGTAGACGTTGCCGAAGGCGCGCCGGATGAGGATGTCCTTGGTGTGCCCGAACTGCTCCTCGAGCAGCATCGTCTCGAGCGCGGACAGACCGCCTCCGCCGTACTCCTCGGGCACGTTCGTGGCATAGAAGCCGAGTCTCGTGGATTTCTCGAAAACCGATCGGGCGAGCTCCGGCGAGAGCTGACCCGTGCGTTCGATCTCGTCTTCCAGCGGCACCAGTTCGCGGTACACGAACTTTCGCACCGTCTGCACGAGCGTCTGCTGCTCACTGGTCAACGCGAAATCCACGGGTATCGACCTTTCGTCAACTCACGGCGGCATGACGACACGGCGACGCGGCCGCATCGTCGCGATGCGGCCGCGCCGTCGTCACCGTCGGCTACCGAGCCAGACCAGCAGATTGCCGACGAAGCCGGCGGCGGCCACGACCAGGAACGCCAGGCCCATGAAGGAGGCGTTCTGCCCGGGTTGGCCCCGCATGTACCAGCCGACCAGCCCGAGGAAGACACACAACACCATGGCCACGATCGGATTGGTCGTGGAACGCACTCGGTTCTCCGTTCTGCCGTCGGGGTTCGGTGTGGCCGGCCGTCAGTGCCGGGCCGCCTTCGCGGCGCGCGCCTGCGCCAGCGACTCGGCACGGAGCCGGTCGTACTCGTCCTTCGGGATCTGCTGCGCGCCGGGCACGCCCAGGTCGTCGCGGTGCATCCGGTAGGTCTCCGGAGACAGGAACGCGGCGATCGCCGAGATGACGGTGAGCAGGAACGTCAGGCCGCCGACGACGAGGATGATCGTGCCGTGCGAGGTGCCGGGCGGCACGATCGCGGCGAACACGATGCCTTACCGATGCCGTCGCCGATGACGAAGATGAACTTCGTGCTCTCCGGCACCTCGAAGCCGGCGGCCTGCGCGAGC
>JBDIAM010000054.1:0-14574 GCA_039812445.1 Piscicoccus intestinalis
CCCCCACCTCGCTCAAAACTGCGTGTCGTGGTCAGGACTGCGGTTCGTGCCGCAGGTCTCACCGCGACACGCAGTTTTCAGTGTGGGGGACGTGTCGGTGCGGGCCTTGGCTGGGGCTTGGACGCGGGGCCATTCGGTCTCGCTCTCGGCCGTGGGGTGCGGGATTGTCCACAGGGCTTGGTGGTCGACCTGGCCGCGCATGGTTATCCACAGGGTCGCAGCGCCGCGACGGGGGCGCGACGCATCATCGTCGGCATGTCGATCGAGATGCCCGAACCGCTGATGCGGACCGACCACGACCCCGACAATCTGCTCACGCGGCTGCGCGACGGTGAACTCCAGCGCGTCGCGCCGGGGATCTTCCTGCCCGCCTTCGAGCCCGGCGTGCCGGCCTGGCAGCGACGGCGACAACGCCATCTCGCGCTGGCGATCGGAGCCGGTCGCCGGCTCGGCGATCGCGCGGTGCTCAGCCATTCGACGGCCGCGGTGCTGCACGGGCTGTGGATCGATGCGGGCCCGGTCGTGCACGTCACCCACCCGTTCCATGAACGGCTGGCCGCCCGGCCGGACGGGCCGTGGGTGCGGCACAACCGCCCGCTGACCGGCGACGACGTCGTCGAGATCGAAGGCCTACGGTGCACGTCGCTGGATCGCACGGTGCTCGACTGCATCGCCGGGTTGGCGGCTCCGTACGCCCTCGCCGTCATCGACAGCGCCCTGCGCCGGCTCATCAGCGTCGATCGGCGCAAACCCGACCGGGCCGCGGAGGCGGCCGAGCCGATCCTGCGGGACTGGGCGCGGCGGGTCGAGCGAGACGGCCCGCGCCGCGGTCGCCGCCGCGCCCGAGCGATCGTCGCCGCGGCGGACCCACTCAGCGAGTCGGCGCTCGAATCCCGCGCCCGGTGCGCGGCCCTCGCCGACGGGCTACCGCGGCCGGTGCTGCAGCGACAGGTGAGCACGCACCTGGGCGAGGTCTACACCGACGCCAGCTGGGTCGACCGGCTCGGCGCCGGCCGCGCCCGGTTCGTGCACATGGAGGCCGACGGCGAGGTGAAGTACGACACCGTCGGCGACCCGGCCGCGCCGGAACGCACCGTGTTCGCCGAGAAGCGGCGCGAAGACGCCATCCGCGAGCGCGGCGACGCGGTGCTGCGGGTGACGAACGACGACCTGACCCAGGCCCGGCACGTGAAACTGGGCGGCCGGCTCCGCTCGTTGTTCATCGGGAAGCCGGTGCCGCTCGAGCCGCGCCCCTACCTCGCCTGGCCGCAGGCACCGTACTGGCGCGCCGCCTGACCGATCCATCGTGGGACCGATCCGCCGGACCGCGCCCGCCTCCCCCGCCCGAACTGAAAACTGCGTGTCGTGGTCGGAACTGCGACACGGACCGCAGTTCCGACCACGACACGCAGTTTTCAGGGAAGTGGTGGGGGGACGTCGGGGGGGCGTCGGGGGACGTCGGGTGGGGTGGTCGGGTTAGGAGGCGATGACGCGGACGACGGCGTCGCGGATGATGCCGGTGCCGGCGGGCTCGAAGATGACGCTGTAGTGGTTGACGCCGGGCACCGCGGTGACCGACACCTGCGCCGGGAGCTGCAGGGCGGCGACGCTGTCCTCGGAGTACAGCCCCGGGGTCTGGTTGAGCATGCCGCGCTCGGCCCACACGAACGCCAGCGGCACACCCGCGTCGGCCGCGACGCGCACCCCAGCGTGCGTCGTCTCGTCGGCGAGCACGTCGCGGCCGTCGGCGCGGATCGCGTCGATCAGGCACGACGACGCCTTCTCGCTCGGGCTGTCGGGGGCCTCGACGAGGTCATGCAGCAGGTAGGCGGTGACGGCCGGGGCGTGCGGGCTCTCCAGCTCCGGCCCGACCGCGGGGTGCTCGCGCCAGAAGTCCAGGTACGCCTCGTCGTTCGCGAAGCGCATCGAGAGCCGAGCCATCGCCGGGCCGATGACGGCCTGCAGGGCGGCGTCGACGTCGAGGTCCGGAGGGGGCGGGAACGCCGGGCCGCCGTCGACGAGCACGACCCCGTGCAGGCGGGCCGGGATCGTCACCGCGGCGAGCGCGCCGATGAACGCGCCCATCGAATGCCCGACGAGCACGAAGCGCTCGGCGTCGGCGTGATCGGCGATCGCGACGAGGTCCTGCACGTGCGCGGCGAGCCCGTACGGCCCGGAGACGTCGCGGCTGCCGGCGCGACCGCGCAGGTCGGGGGCCCAGATGCGCGAACCCGTCATCGCCTGCGAGAGCGAGCGGGCCGTCTCCAGCCAGGACAGGCCGTTGGCGGTGATGCCGTGCACGAGCACGACCAGCGGGGCGTCGGCGGTGGCGTCGGGGCCGGACAGGTCGTGGACCAGCAGGTCGCCGCCGGTCACGGGCACGGTGAAGGTCGTGGGCGCGGGCGCAGTCATGCCTCTTGTTTACCGCACCGGGCGCGGCCCGCGCAGCCCGACGGGCGCGAGCCCGGTTCCGGAAGGGCTCAGGCCAGCCGCAGCGTGTCGCGCCGGGGCGCCGGGCCGACGCTGTGCGCGAGCTCGGCGATGAGCCGGTCGGCGATGTCGTCGCCCGTCAGTCCCGCGTCGGCGAGCACCTCACCGCGGGAGGCGTGCTCGAGGAACTCGTCCGGCAGACCGACGCGGTGCACCGGCGTGTGCTGCCCGGCGGCCGCCAGCGCCGCGGCCACGCAGTCACCCACACCCCCGACGGTCACGCCGTCCTCGACGACCGCGACGGTGGCGGCGCGCCCGGCCCGCGCGACGAGCTCCGCCGACACCGGCAGCACCCAGCGCGGGTCGACGACCTCGACCCGGTAGCCCTGGGCGGCGAGCTTCTCCCCCGCGGCCAGCGTTTGCGGGGCCATCGCGCCGACGGCCACGAGCAGCGCGTCGATCGGACCCTCGGAGTCGGTGTGCCGCGCGAGCACGTCGACCTCGCCGTCGCGCTCGAGCGCCGCCACCGGCTCCGGCTCGCTGCCCTTGGGGAAACGCACGACGGTCGGGGCGTCATCGACCTCGACGGCCTCGAGGAACAGCTCGCGCAGACGCAGCCCGTCGCGCGGCGCCGCGAGCCGCAGCCCGGGCACGACGGACAGCAGCGACATGTCCCACATGCCGTTGTGCGAGGGCCCGTCGTTGCCGGTGGCGCCGGCGCGGTCGAGCACGAACGTCACCCCGGCGTGATGCAGCGCGCAGTCCATGAGCACCTGGTCGAAGGCGCGGTTGAGGAACGTCGAGTAGACCGCGACCACCGGGTGCATGCCGCTGAACGCGAGACCGGCGGCCATCGCCACCGCGTGCTGCTCGGCGATGCCCACGTCGAAGACCCGCTCCGGGTGCGCCTGGGCGAACTCGCGCAGGCCGACCGGGATGAGCATCGCGGCCGTCAGCGCGACGATGTCGTCGCGGCGCCCGCCGACCTCCAGCAGGGTCTCGGAGAAGTTCTCGGTCCAGCTGCGGCCGGCGATCTCCAGCGGCAGACCCGTCTCCGGGTTGATGACGCCGACGGCGTGGAACTGGTCGTCGACGTGGTTGCGGGCCGGCTCGTACCCGTGGCCCTTCTCGGTGAGCGCGTGCACGATGACCGGGCCGCCGAAGTCGCGGGCGCGGCGCAACGCGGTCTGCACCTGCTCGACGTCGTGGCCGTCGACCGGCCCGACGTACTTCAGTCCGAGATCCTCGAACATCACCTGCGGCGCGACGATGTCTTTGAGGCCCTTCTTGATGCCGTGCAACGCCTCGAACGCGCGCTGCCCGACGACGGGGGTGCCGGTGATCGCCTTCTTGCCCCAGGTCAGCACCTCCTCGTAGCTGCGGGTGGTACGCAGCAGCCCGAGGTGCTCGGCGAGCCCGCCGCCGGTCGCGGCGTAGGAGCGGGCGTTGTCGTTGACGACGATCGTCAGCGGCAGGTCCTTGTCGGCGGCGATGTCGTTGAGGGCCTCCCAGGCCATGCCGCCGGTCAGCGCGCCGTCGCCGATGACCGCCACCGTGTGCCGGTCACGTTCACCCCGCAGCCGCCGGCCGCGCGCGATGCCCGCCGCCCACGACAGGGAGCCCGAGGCATGCGAATTCTCGATGACGTCGTGCTCGGACTCCGCGCGGCTCGGGTAGCCCGACAGCCCGCCGCGCGAACGCAGCGCGGAGAAGTCCTGCCGCCCGGTGAGCAGCTTGTGCACGTAACCGATGTGCCCCGTGTCGAACAGCACGGTGTCGCGCGGAGACGCGAACACGCGGTGCAGGCCGATCGTCAACTCGACGACGCCGAGGTTCGGCCCGAGATGCCCGCCGGTGCGGGAGACCTGCTCGACGAGGAAGGCCCGGATCTCGGTAGCGAGCTCCCCTAGCTGCTCTCGGGTGAGGGCTCGCACGTCGGCGGGCCCGGTGATGGAGGCCAGCACACTCACGTCGGGCAGATCCTTCCGTTCGACTTCACGATGCCGCCGGGAACGACCCGACCGCACCGACGCCGGCCGGCGGCGCAGGGCACGGACCGTGGCCGACCGGCGCGGGCAACTACCTGAGACTACGCGGTCGGGCCGCCACCGGCATGCCGCGGTCACGCCCCGAGCAGCCCGAGTCGCCGATGTGGGCCACGTCACCGGCCGGTCGCAGGCGGTCGCGGCCGGGATGCGGCGGCGGTCTCGGCGGAGGCTCGAACTGGTGGCACCGGCGCTGGTAACCGACTCCGGGCAGTCTCGGGAGGCGGTGCTCAGGGCGGTCGGCGCCCCTGGAGCGCAGGCGGTGCCGGGCCGCCGAGCCGCCCCTCTAGGCTTTCGTCATGTCTATGGCCATGGACTCCGACGACGAGCTGACCGGCTCCCGCGCCGCCCGGGCGCTCACCGACGACCTGGCGTTTCTCAACTCGCTGCACGAGCAGGTGCTCACCGAGGGAGGCAACGCCGATCTCGTCGAGGTGCTCGCGGCGCTCGTCGCGGCCTGCCGGGAGCCGGGCAACGGCCAGAACGGCTCGCGCTCCGATGAGATCGTCGCCTCCCTCGACCAGGAGACGACCGCGCGGCTGACCCGGGCCGTCACCGTGCACCTGCACCTGACGAACCTCGCCGAGGAGCGGCAACGCTCGCGGTCGTTGCGGGTCGAGGACGGCGAGTTCACCGGCGGCGTCGACGCCGGCGGTGTCGGCGACGCGATCGAGGAGGTCGCCGACGCGTTCGACGTGCGCGACCGGCTCGCGCGGATGCGCATCCACCCGGTGCTCACGGCGCACCCCACCGAGGCTCGTCGGCGGGCGGTCACCAGCGCGCTGCTGCGGATCGCCGCGCAGCTCGACCGCTACGACGATCCGCTCAACGGCTCGGCCGAAAAGGCCGTCGCGCGCCGCCGGCTCCTGGAGGACATCGACATCCTGCAGCGCACCTCGACGCTGCGCAGCACGCAGCCGGAGCCGCGCGACGAGGTGAAGACCGTGTTGACGGTCTTCGACCAGACGCTGTTCCGGGCCGTGCCGCGGCTCTACCGCAGCGTCGAGGCCGCTCTCCCGCAGGCGGAGCCGGGCCGCGCCGACGCAGGGGTGCCGGCCTTCGTGCGGTTCGGTTCCTGGGTCGGCGGCGACCGCGACGGCAACCCGCACGTCACCGCCGCCGTGACCCGGGAGGCGATGGCGCAGCAGGCGGACCAGGCGCTCGCCCAGCTGCACACGACCGTGCAGCGGGTGGCCCGGACGATGACGATGGACTCGATGTGGACCCGCCCCAGCGACGAGTTGCTCGCGTCGCTGGCCATCGACGCGGTCGCCCTGCCGGAGGAGTTCGCGCGCTTCGCGAAGGACTCCCCCGACGAGCCGCATCGGCAGAAGATGCTCGTCATCGGAGCCCGGGTGGCCGCCACGCGCGCCCAACGCGCCGACCTGACCTACCACGAGCCCGCCGAGATGCTCGCCGACCTGCGGCTCGTGCAGGGCAGCCTCATCGCCGCCGGCGACGAGCGAACCGCCCGCGGCGAATTGCAGCACCTCATCTGGCTCGTCGAGACGTTCGGGTTCCACCTCGCCGAGCTCGAGGTGCGTCAACACAGCTCGGTGCACGAGGCGGCGCTGACCGAACTCATCGGGCAGCTCGGCGATGTGCCGGACGCCGCCCAGGCCGCCATCGATCCGGTCTACCTCGACCGGCTCGCGACGCAGGGCTGGCCGCGATCGGTCTCGCCGACGTCGGAGCGCACCGCCGAGGTGCTCGACACGATCCGCGTCATGGCGTGGCTGCAGCAGCGGTGGGGCGCCACGTGCTGCGGGCGCTACATCATCAGCTTCACCCGCAGCGCCGCCGACCTCACGGCGGTCCGCGCACTGGCCCGGCTCGCCGTCGGCGACCGGCCGCTGCGGCTCGACGTCGTCCCGCTGTTCGAGACCGGCGCCGACCTCGCCAACGCCCCGACGATCCTGCGCTCCTGGGCGCAGCAGGAGTCGACCCGCGCGTGGCTGGCCGCCCAGCAGGACACGGCGGGTGAGCGGTCGGTGGAGGTCATGGTCGGCTACTCCGACTCCGCGAAGGACGTCGGGCCCGCGAGCGCGACGTTGACCCTGGACCGCGCCGAACGAGAACTCGTGCAGTGGGCGCGGGAGGCCGACATCCGGCTCACCCTCTTCCACGGCCGAGGCGGGTCGCTGGGCCGCGGCGGCGGCCCGCTGCACCGCGCGATCCTGGCCCAGCCGTCGGGATCGGTCGACGGCCGTTTCAAGGTGACCGAACAAGGCGAGGTGATCTTCGCCCGGTACGCCGACGTCATGATCGCCCAGCGGCACCTGGAGCGGCTGACGTCGGCGGTGCTGCTCTCGGAGGCGCCGGAACGCGCCGCCGAGCGTGAGGAGGCCGGCGACCGGTACGCGGCGCTCGCCCGCACGATCGACGTGCAGTCGCGCGGGTGCTACCGCGCGCTCGTGGAGGCCGACGGTTTCGCCGACCTCATCGCGGCGATCAGCCCCCTCGACGAGATCGGCGAGCTGCGGATGGGGTCGCGGCCCGCCCGGCGCAGCGGCGCGTCCCAGGGCCGGTCCCTCGACGACCTGCGCGCGATCCCGTGGGTGTTCTCGTGGGCCCAGACCCGCGTCAACCTGCCCGGCTGGTACGGCCTCGGCTCCGGCCTGTCGGCCGTCGGCGACCTGCCGCTGCTGCGTGAGGCCTACGCGCGCTGGCCGCTGTTCACCTCGATGATCGACGTCGCCGAGATGTCGCTGGCCAAGACCGACCGGCCGCTGGCGGCGCAGTACCTGTCGCTGGGCAACCGGCCGGACCTGTCGGCGCAGATCCTCACCGAATACGACCTCGCGCGTCGCCTCGTGCTCGACGTGCTGGGTCAGCAGGAGTTGCTGGAGCGCAAGCCGCACCTGCACACGGCGATCACGTTGCGGATGCCGTACGTCGACGCGCTGAGCCACCTGCAGCTGCGGGCGCTGCGCATGCTGCGGACCCCGCACGACCCACGCAACGGCGGCCGCCCGGACGAGCAGGCGTGGCGGCAGATCCTGCTGCTCACCGTCAACGGCGCCGCCGCCGGTCTGCAGAACACCGGCTGACGGGAGCGATCGGCGATGACGACGACATCGGGGCCCACCGGCCCGACCAGCACGCCGGGCGCACCGGGCGCACCGGGCACACCGGGCGCAGCGGGCGCACCGGGCACACCGGCCTATCCGGCCCACTGGGAGGCCGACGTGCTCCTCCTCGACGGCCGCACGGCGCGGGTGCGCCCGACCCGCGCCACCGACGCCGACGGGCTCGTGGCCTTCTACGGCCGGGTCTCCCCCACGTCGAAGTACCTGCGCTACTTCGCGCCGCACCCGGAGCTCACCGACAGCGAGCTGACCCGGTGGACCACCCTGGACTACGACGAGCACGTGGCGCTGGTGCTCGAGTCCGGGGAGCGCATCCTCGCGTTGGGCACCTACGACCGCACGAGGATCCCCGGGGAGGCCGAGATGGCGTTCCTCGTCGACGACGCCCATCACGGCCGGGGCATCGGCACGATCCTGCTCGAACACCTCGCGCAGACCGCCCGGGAACGCGCCATCACGAAGTTCGTCGCGGAGATCATGCCCGAGAACGGCGACATGATCAGCACGCTGCGCGCGGCCGGCTACCAGATGCGGATGAGCCGCGAAGACGGCTTCCTGTGGTTCGAGTGCTCGGTCGAGCCCACCGAACGCGCGGTCGGCGTCATGCTCGCCCGGGAGCACCGCGCGGAGGCGGTGTCGATGCAGCGCTGCTTCGAGCCGGCCTCCGTCGCGGTCGTCGGCGCGAGTCCGCGGGCGGGCAGCGTCGGGCGGATCCTGCTGTACAACCTCCTCACCGGCGACTTCGGCGGTCGGGTGTTCGCGGTGAACCCGAACGTGTCGGCGGTGCTCGGGATGCCCACCTACGCCTCGGTGCGGGATGTGCCCCAGAACGTCGACCTCGCGGTCGTCGCGGTGCGGGCCGACCTCGTGCCGCAGGTCGTCGAGGACTGTGCGGCCAAGGGCGTGCACGGCCTCATCATCGTCTCCAGCGGGTTCGCCGAGACGGGCCCGGCGGGCCGAGAGGCGCAGCAGCAGCTGCTGCAGCGGGTGCGCGGCGCCGGCATGCGGATGATCGGGCCGAACTGCCTCGGGATCATCAACACGCTCGGCGGCCTGCGTCTGAACGCCTCCCTGTCGACGGTGATGCCCGATACCGGCCGGGTCGGATTCTTCTGCCAGACCGGGGCGCTCGGTGTGACGATCCTGGAGACCGTGGCCCGGCGCGGTCTCGGCCTGTCGACCTTCGTGTCGGCCGGCAACCGGGCCGACGTCTCCGGCAACGACCTGCTGCACTACTGGGAGGAAGACAAGGCGACCGACGTCGTCCTGCTGTACCTGGAATCGCTCGGTAACGCACGCAAGTTCAGCCGGATCGCGCGCCAGGTGGGGCGGCGTAAGCCGGTCGTCGCCGTGCGTTCGGGGCGCCGCTCGCTGCACGATTCGACAGGGGACCCGCATTCGCCGGTGACCACGCGGCCACTGCCTATCCTGCCCGCCCCGGGCGACCAGGGTTCGCAGGAGGCCCGGCCGTCCGCTGGTTCCGCGAGCCCGCAGTCGGCCGAGCCGGCGCCGGAGCGCGCCCCGGCGCGGTCGCTGCGCGACGTGCCGAGTCCGCGGGCGCCGCAGGCGGCGGTCGACGCGATGTTCCGGCAGGCCGGCATCATCCAGGTCGACACGGTGGACGAGATGTTCGACGTGGCGCAGCTGCTCGCCCACCAGCCGCTGCCGCGAGGGCGGCGGGTCGCGATCGTCGGCAACTCCTACGGGTTGGAGATCCTCGCCGCCGAGGCGTCGTGGACCGCCGGTCTCGAGGTCGTCGAGACCACCTCGCTGGGCGCGACGGCGAGCGCGCGCGACTACGCCGACGCGCTGGAGCGGCTCATGGCCGACGACCGGGTCGACGGCGTCGTGGCGCTCTACGCCAGCGTCGTGCCCACCGACGTCACCGACGCGGCCGCCGCCCTGCGGGCCGCCGCCGCCGGCGGGCGAAAACCGTTGGTGACCACGTTCCTCGGCATGGAGGGCGTGCCGGCGATCCTGCGCAACGCCCCTCCCGCGCAGTCGCAGCAGTCGCAGCAGTCCCAGCAGTCCCGGCAGTCGCCGGATCACCCCGACAGTTCCGTCACCGCCGCCAGCCTCGCCAGTCCCGCCAGTCCCGCCAGCCCCGTGAGCGCCGGGCCCGACAGCGCCGCCAGCGCCGACAGCGCCGACCGCCCGGAGGACCTCGCGCCCAGGGCGTCTGCCGTCTCCGGCTCGGTGCCGGCGTACCGCACGCCGGAGACCGCGGTGCGGGCGTTGGCCAAGGCGCTGGAGTATTCGGCGTGGCTGCGCCGGCCCGAGCCGACGCTGCGGGTGTTCGGCGACGTGCGCGAGGAGGCTGCGCGCGCCTTCGTCGCGGAGGTGCTGCGCGACCATCCCGACGGAGTCGTGCTCGACGACGACCAGACCGTGCGGCTGCTGGCCTACTACGGCATCCGGCTGCTGCCGTCGCGACCGGTGCGCACGCTTGAGGAGGCGGTGGAGGCCGGCACGCAGCTGGGCTGGAACGTGGTGTTGCGCGCCACGGACCCGTCGGTTCGTCGACGGATGGACATCGTGCACTCCCGGATGCACCTGGACGGCGCGGACGACCTGCGTCAGGCCTGGGCCGAACTCGCCGGCGGCATCGACGACATGGCCCGCGCCGGTCTCGTCGTGCAGACGATGGCGGCACCGGGGGTGCCCACGCAGATCACGTGCGTGGAGGATCCGTCGTTCGGACCGGTCATCGCGTTCGGCGTGGCCCTGGGCAACCTCGACCTGCTCGGCGACATCGCCTACGGCATCCCGCCGCTCACCGAGTCGGACGTGTCCGCTCTCGTGCGGGAGGTGAAGGCGTCGAAGCTGCTGTTCAACCATCGCGGCAGCGGCTGGGCCGACGTCACGGCGTTGGAGGACATCGTGCACCGGGTGAGCCAGTTGAAGGACGCCCTGCCGGATGTCGAGTACCTGCAGCTGGGGCGGGTGCTCGCCGGCACCCACGGCGCCAGCGTCGTCAGCGCCACCGTGCGACTGCGGCCCGACCCCGCCTCCCGCAGCGACTGGTACACCCGCCGGCTGACCAGCGTCGACGACGGCATCGCCGAGGCGCTGCGGCCCTGAGGCGGCGCAACGCCCCCGAGCCCGGCTCAGGCGTCGATCCGCTGCCGGGAACGGCGCACCCGGCCGGCGGCCGGATCGGTCAGTGCTGCGCGGGTCGCGAACAGCACCTGGTGGAACAGGAGCGCGACCGTGGCCAGGGAGTAGGCGACTCCGACGCCCGGCAGCACGTGCGTGACCATGATGACGACCCCGAGAGCCAGCACGGTGACGAGCAGCCCGACGGAGACGACGGCGTGCACCGCCAGCCCCGGCACGAGCGAGGCGCGCCGGCCCGCGACGAGGATCGCGGCGATCGCGGTGATCGCCAGGACCCAGCGGGTGACCTGCAACGTCACCGAGCCGTCGGCCGCCACGAGCTGCCACACGGGCCAGCTCATGCACCGGGTGTAGGAGCCGGGCCCGGCCGTGAAGAGGCCGACGATGTGCATCGTCACGAGCAGCGCCACCGAACCCGCGGCGGCCCCGGCCACCGGATTGGGCACGAAGCGGGCGTCGCCCCGTTCGAGGCGGACGGTCGCGACGGTCATCGCGGCCATCGCACCGAGCGCACAGAACAGATCGATGGCCCCGGCCCACGTCGGGATGCCGCCGAGCACGACCGCGCGGCCGAAGGCGCCGGCCGCGACCGCACCGGCCACGCCCAGCCACGGCAGCCCGCGGGTCAACCGAGACAGGTCCGACCGTCGCAGCACGACGAGCGCGCAGGCCAGCACGAGCGGCCCGGCGACGATGGCCGACACCCGGTGGGTGATCTCGATGACGGGGTTCTGGTACAGCAGCGCCGCGATGTCGCTCTCGCCGGGCAGCGTGCGCCCCGGATAGCAGCCGGGCCAGGTGCTGCACTCGAACCCGGAGTCGGTGGCGCACACCACCGATCCCATGGCCACGGCCAGCACCGTGAACAGGGTGGCGATGCGGAACAGGCGCACGGTGGCCGGTGACGGGCTGGGCATGGGTTTCCTCGCTCCACGAAGCAGACGCGCCCGAGGCTAGACCCGCGCGCGCCGGCCGCGCTGCCCGGGTGGCCAGGACCGGCCGATGTGTCGCCGACTCGTGCCGAAGGTCCCGACTCACGCCCGACATCGAGGCCGGCGTGGCGCACGACCTGACGCGAGACAAGACGGCGACCAGCCGCGACCGTGTGCTCATGCCGGACGCTCGCTTGCCGCGTGCCGCCCGGTGGCGTAGGCAGGAGGCATGCCGACCCTGTTCAGCAAGATCATCGCCGGGGAGATCCCCGGCCGGTTCGTCTGGAGCGACGACCGCTGCGTCGCCTTTCTCACGATCGAGCCCCTCACGCCCGGCCACGTGCTCGTCGTGCCGCGCGAGGAGGTGCCGGTCTGGACCGACGTCGAGCCGGCCCTCATGGGGCACCTGACGGCCGTGGCGCAGACGATCGGCCGGGCCCAGCGCGCCGAGTGGGAGTCGCCGTTCGTCGGGCTGCTCGTCGCCGGTTTCGACGTGCCGCACGTGCACCTGCACGTCTGGCCGACGTGGACCGCGCGCGATCACGACATGCGCAACGCCGAGCGCGACCCCTCGCCGCAGGCGATGGACGAGGCGGCGCAGCGCCTGCGCGCCCGCCTGCGCGACCAGGGCGCCGGCGAGGCCGTGCCCGCCGACTGACCGCCCGATCGACGCGAGCCGAGGGCCCCGGGAGGACCGAGAGGACCGGGAGGACCGAGGGGCCTGAGGGAGCCTAGAGACGGGGCACATAGCGTTTCCCCGTCATGGCCTCCCACACGAGGGAGGCGGCGTGCGCCACCGCACGCAGCCGCAGCCCCTCGGACTCCAGGGCGTCGATGACCTCCGGGAGCGCCTCGGGCGGCACTCGTTCGGCGAGGTCGATGCGGGCCACGCGGTACGCCGAGCGCATCGCCTCGACCTCGCCCGCCACGTGCCGGGCCGCGATCCACGCGAGGGCCTCGGGGTGGCGGCGCCACACGTCGTAGGCCCGGTAGTCGGCGGGGCATTGGTCGAGCAGCCAGGGCACGGCGGCCTCGCGCCAACCCGGGGTGTCGGGCGGCGGAACCTGCCGGGGCCAGCCCGGTGGCACGGGTACCTCGTTCATGTGTGCCAGTGTCGCGCCGACCACCGACAAGACTCCGCCGTCGCCGGGCGGCGGCGCGAGTTCGGTTGTGCCTGTGACCTCCCCGACAGCGGCCCGACTCGGGCGCCACGCGGCGCGGCTGGGAGACTTCGGCAATGGCCCGGATCAAGCTCGACTACCCCGACGAGACCTACACGTTCAGCACCGAACTGCAGGTGCGCTTCGACGACATCAACGCCGGCATGCACCTGGCGCACGAGCGGGTGGTCAGCTTCGTCGGCGAGGCGCGGTCGCGGTTCCTGGAGAGCCTGGGCCTGTCCGAGATCGGCAGCGACACCCACCCGGGCGTCATCGTCAGCGACCTCGCGGTCGTCTACAAGGCCGAAGCCCGGCTGCGTGACGTGCTGCGCCTCGACGTCGGCATCGCCGACCCGAACCGCTACGGCGGCGACGTCGTCTGCCGCGTCGTGCGCGCCGCCGACGACACGCTGGTTGCGATCGCGAAGGTCAACCTCGTGTTCTTCGACTACCGCGGCGCGAAACGACCGGTTCCCGCGCCGACGCAGTTCACCCGGGCGATCACCGGCGAGTCCCGATCCGACTGAGCGAGCTGGCAAGGTAGCGGAGCCACTCCGGCGTCGGCCCGCCGCACCCAGGGCCGCGTCTGGGGCCGATCATCCAGCAGATCAGGCCAGGTGGTTGCGGAAGAACCTGCTGACGTGGGAGACGGCCTCGTCCATCCGGTCCGGCGCGTCATAGAAGTCGAAGTGGTTCCCTTCGGTCCAGACGAGTTCCTTCGCCCCCTGCACGGCGGCGTGCAGTCGCTTCGCCTGGTCGGGTGCGGCGCAGCCGTCGGAGTGGACCACGATCGTGGGCACGGTGATCTGCGCTGCCCGGGCCAGCGGGTCGAGCCCGAGCCAGCCGTCCCACGATCTCACGTCGAACGCGTTGACGTACTCGGGCACGTTCCCCCGCCCCGGGTTCGTGTAGTAGTCGTAGGCACCGGCCGTCGCGTTGTAGTTGACCGCGCTGGGGTCGGTCTCGCTGTAGACGGGGATGGTCGTCGCGGTGCCGCTGTGCTCGAAGGCGCGCCGAGCCGCGGCGGCCTCGTCGAGCCTGCGCGCGATGCCGTCCACGCCGTAGGTGGCCTTGAACATCCCGGCGTCGGCGAGGAACCCGGCGATGGTCGCGAAGCCCTTCAGACGCGCGTCCTCCGCGGCGAGATAGACCCCGTTGCTCGCGGACGTGCACACGCCCACCATGCCGACCGCGGACACGAACGGCTGCTCCAGCAGGTAGGTCACCGCGGCCTTCAGGTCCTGCAGCTTCTCGTCCGGCGACTCGAACTGACGCGGCTGCCCGTCACTCTGGCCGTAGTGCGCGTAGTCGAACGACAGGGCCACGAACCCCTGCGCGGCGAACCGCGCGGCGTAGGAGTCGGGCATCTGCTCCTTCACCGAGGAGAACGAGCCCTGCACGACGACGGCCGGGTAGGAGCCGCCCTCGTCGAAGGCGTCCGGGACGAAGAGGTCGCCGACCAGGGTCAGTCCGTCGCGGTCGATGTGGATCCTGCGCTTCATGGTGGCTTCCTTGCTGGTGGCGAACAGGGCGACGGCCCGCCGGGCTCCGGCTCCGCGCGCAACAGTGTGACGCAGCAACAAGGCCGGCCTCCGGAGACGGCGCCGGCACGTCCCCGACGCACGTGACCCCCGGTCGGGGAGACCGGGGGTCGCCGTGCGGTGCGGCGCGGCGCTCAGGCCTTGGCCAGGCTCCGCAGCACGTACTGCAGGATGCCGTCGTTGCGGTAGTAGTCGGCCTCACCGGGGGTGTCGATACGCACGACCGCGTCGAACTCGACGGCGTCGCCAGCCTCCTTGGT
>JBDIAM010000055.1:0-14068 GCA_039812445.1 Piscicoccus intestinalis
GGACCGGCGAGGATCGGCTCGGTGATGGTCACGTCAATCCTTCTCGGTCGAGACCGCCCGGTTGTTACCGGGACGTAGGGGACATCATGCCGGGCGAGGCTGGAAAACCGCTGTGCGTTTGTGGACAAACACGTAAGTCTCGAGTCGGTGCGCCGCCCTGTGGACGACGTCGGCGCACGGTCCGCCGATGGGCCGGCCGACGCCGCCTCCGCACGACACGCAGCGCAGGTCGGAGGGCGGGTGCGCGGCGGTCTAGGCTGGGCGGCGCGTCGGGCGTCTGACGCAGACCACCTCGGCGCCGACGCCGCGACGAGCAGAGAGGACCGCCGCATGAGCGTGCAGAAGCCGGCGAGCTGGAGCTACGCCGAGGACTTCCTCACGGAGCCCGACGAACTCGAGGCCGCGCGCCGCCGCGGTGAGGAGCTGGGCTGCACGCCGGTGAGCGTCGCCGCGGGTGCCGCGTTGCGGCTGCTCGCGGGGGCGCTGCGGGCCCGCACCGTCTGCGAGATCGGCACCGGCGCGGGGGTGTCGGGGCTGTGGCTGCTTGGCGGCATGGCCCCCGAGGGCGTGTTGACGACGATCGACGTCGAACCGGCCAACCAGCGGGCGGCCCGCACGGCCTTCCGCGCCGCCGGGATCGCTCCGCAGCGCACGCGCGTGATCATGGGCAACGCGCTGGCCGTGCTGCCGCGTCTGGCCGACGGCGCGTACGACCTCGTGTTCGTCGACGCGCGCAAGCTGGAGTACCCGCAGTACGTCGAGCAGGGTCTGCGGCTGCTGCGCAGCGGCGGCGTGCTCGCCCTCGACAACATGCTCTGGCACGACCGGGTCGCCGACCCGACCGCGCGGGACGAGACGACGACGGCCCTGCGCGACCTCGGGAAGGCGCTGCGCTCCGACGACCGGGTGCAGCCCACGCTGCTGCCGGTCGGAGACGGGCTGTTCGCGGCCGTCAAACGCTGAGCCGCACCCGCTGCGTCGAGACCGCGAAGACCCCCGCTCCGGGTGCGGTGCGGGGGTCTTCGTGGGTGCTCCTCAGGCCACGTCGTCACGAGGAGACGACGTGGTGGTGCGCTGGCTCGTCAGTTGGGCACGGCCTCGCAGCCCTGGATCGCCTTGCCGAGGTTCGCGGCCTCTTCGGGGGTCATCTCGACGACCAGGCGGCCGCCGCCCTCGATCGGCATGCGCAGCACGATGCCGCGGCCCTCCTTGGTGACCTCGAGCGGTCCGTCACCGGTGCGAGGCTTCATTGCGGCCATTCGTTTCCCTTCCATCGAGCTGGGGGCTCATCCCTCTGGGCCGTGCGTCGCCCGCGGAAACCGGGAAGACCCGAGCGGGCGAGGCCCCGCCGCGAACGCACATGCGTTTCCATTATCGCGCCTGCCCGCGCCAGGACGAAATTGGCCCACCGTGTCTGAGTCGTGAAATTCGGTGTGGGCCGATCACGGCGGGTCGTCGGCGGGCGGGGTGAACTGCCAGATCTCCCAGATCCACCAGACCTGGGCGAGCATGCCGATGACGACCCAGATGATCGTCCACCGCACGAGCTTGCTCGTCGTCAGGCGGCGCACCCGACGGAGCGTCGTGTGCCGGCCGGCGGGTTCGGCGCCGTCAGCGTCCCGACCCTCCGGGCCGGCCAGCGGGTCCTGCCCGGGTCGGCCCCAACCGGCTCCGATGAGCACGAGCGCCCACGGAAACAGCGGGATGAGGTAGCGGTAGATGCTCGAGGTCGGGTCCATGACCGCGAACAGATAGGCGGGATAGGCCAGGCACCAGGCCCGCATCTGCGCGCCGAGCGCCCGCGCCCACGGCCCCGCCGTGACCGAGAACGCCACCAGAGCCAGCACGAGCAGCGCCACTGCGGCGCCGGCGGCCGAGCCCACGAGCGAGCGGGCGCTGTACCACCACGGCAGGAAGGGCTGGATCTCGTCGTACGCCCGCCATGCCGTCATCGACTCCGTGTAGCCCTGGGGGTTGCCGGTGCCGATCCACACGATGAGTGGCCAGATGCCCGCGGACAGTCCGCACGCGAAGAGCGCCGCGCCCATCGCCACGTACTCGCGGGTCGGCACCGGCTCCTCGTGGCGTTTGCGCCAGCGCAGGAACACGGACACGAGCGCGACGATCCCCAGCGGCATCGCGATGGGCCGGCTCAGGCCGGTGAGCACCGCGATGCCTGCGGCGATCCACCATCGTCGTTTCGTCAGGGCCAGCAGCACGCCGCACAGCAGCACCATCGCGATCGACTCGGTGTAGGCCACCTGCAGCATGGAGGAGGTGATCATGCTGGCCCAGACGGCGACGCCGGCGAGGGCGACGCGCGGACCGACCTTGTCGCGCAGCAGGATCGAGATGAGCACGGCGGCGAGCGCCCCGAACAGCAGCGAGATCGTCGACCCGACGAGGGCGAACCCGCCGCCGGTGATGGCCATGACGGACCTGGTCATCATCGGGAACATCGGGTAGAACGCCCACGGGTTCTGCCACAGCTTTCCGCTGTCCGGGTCCCGCGGCAGGATCGCCGGGTAGCCGTCCTCGACGATCTGGCGGTACCAGAAGGCGTCCCAGAGCACGGTCATCCGCAGGTAGCCGTGCTCGTTCTCGAACCACACGACGTCGACCTGGTGCAGGCCGACGAGGTAGAGCACGATCCCGGAGAACAGCCGCGCGGCGAAGTACACGCCGAGCACGGTCGCGAAGAACGGCAGCGGCCGCTGGTACCAGCGCGGTGCGGGCCCGTCGGAGGCGGTGGAGCCCGTGGGCTCGGTGGTCACCGGGTCGACGGTCGGGCCGGCGCTCGGGTGGTCGACGGTCGTGGTGTTGGGCTGCGCGCTGCCGTCCAGGGCGCTGTCGGCGGTGGCGCCGCGGGGGCCGTGGCCGACGGGGGTGGAGTCGCTGGAGTGGCTGCGGTCGTTCACGCGCGTCCCGCCCCGCACCGGTCGGCCTGCTGCCCCACGCTCGGCTCCTTCTGCGCTCTCGTGCCCCGGGTTCGGTGTGCGTCCCGAGCTCGTCGTTGCCGCGCTGCCTGACTCCCCATCATCGCTTCGTCCAGCCTACCGATCGTCGTCCGGGGCCTGCTCCTGCCAGAGCCGCTCGTCGTGAGGTCCGTGGTGTCCCGACGGCGGAGACGGGTCGAGAGTTCCGGACGGTCCGGAGGCGCCGGACGATGCCGGGGTTCTGGGTGGCCCGGCCGGTCGGGACAGGGCGCGCAGCCCCGTCGCGCCGTCGGCGCGCAGCATCCGGATCTCGTCGTGCGCGGCGATCAGTTCGGACTCCAGACGCTCGAGCACCTCGTCGACCTGGTCCATCCGGTAACCGCGGACCACCGTGTCGAAGCGCACGCCCTCGATGTCGGCGGGAGTCACGGGGCCGGCGGGCAGACCGCCTCCCATGCTCGTCGTCGCCGGGGCGGCGTGCAGGCTGACCCGCCCGCGGGCGAGGAGCAGCGCGGCCACGAGACCGACGATGAGCGCCAGGGTCACCAACAGCAGCACGATCACCTGCCGTATGGTGCCATGCCCGGCTGCGACCCGGCCGCGCCCCCGCCGTCATCGCCGTGTCGGCCCCGAGCCGGCGCGCTCCGGCTACTCGGGCCGGCCGGCCGCGGCGGCCTCCTTCTCGGCGTGCTCGGCGCGGGCCTTGGCGGACTCCTGGATGATCGCCACGGCCTCGGTCACGTCGTCGGTGAGGTGCAGCAGGTCGACGTCGTGCTCGGAGATCGTGCCGCGCGCCTGCACCGGTCCGCGCAGCCAGGCGAGCAGCCCGTCCCAATAGTCCTTGCCCATGAGCACGATCGGGAAGCGGGTGACCTTGCGGGTCTGCACGAGCGTCATCGCCTCGAACAGCTCGTCGAGGGTGCCGAATCCGCCGGGCAGCACGACGAAGCCCTCGGCGTACTTGACGAACATGGTCTTGCGGATGAAGAAGTAGCGAAAGTTGACGCCGATGTGCACGTATTCGTTGAGGCCCTGCTCGAACGGCAGCTCGATGCCGAGGCCGACCGAGGTGCCGCCCGCCTCGTTGGCGCCCTTGTTCGCAGCCTCCATCGATCCCGGCCCGCCACCGGTGATGACGGCGTAGCCGGCGTCGACGAGCGCGGCGCCGACCTGCACACCGAGTTCGTAGTCGCCGTCGCCGGGCCGGCTGCGGGCCGACCCGAAGACCGAGACGGCGGGCCCGAGCTCGGCCAGCGTGCCGAAACCCTCGACGAACTCGGCCTGGATGCGCATGACCCGCCAGGGGTCGGTGTGCAGCCAGTCGGCCCGCCCTCGGCTGTCGAGCAGCCGCTGATCGGTGGTGGTCGCGGGCACGTGGCGGCCGCGGAGGGTGACCGGGCCGCGCTGATAGCCAGAGTTCCTCATCTGGTCACCGTAACCCGCAGGGCCGACACGGCCCGCGTGCCGCCGGGCGAACGCCCGTCGACGCCCAGGCGAGCGGCGTGGGAACGCGCGGCGCCTGGGTCGGCCGGCGCAGACCCATCCGGCACCCCGAGGAGTCGGTTACCCGAGCCAGCGCAGCAGCGCGGCCTCAGCGTCGCGCAACTGGGCGACGGGCACGTGCTCGTCGTCCTTGTGCGCGAGCAGCGGGTCGCCGGGGCCGAAATTGACGGCGGGCACGCCGAGTTCGGCGAACCGGGCGACGTCGGTCCAACCCTCCTTGGCGGTCACCGGCACCCCGAGGTCGGCGACGAACGACCGGGCGGCCGGCAGGTGCAGGCCGGGGCGGGCGCCGCCGGCGAGGTCGGTGACCGTGACCTCGTAGCCGTGGCACACCTGCCGCACGTGCTCGACGGCCTGCTCGCCGCTCAGGTCGGGGGCGAAGCGGTAGTTGATCGTCACGACGCACCGGTCGGGGATGACGTTGCCGGCGGTGCCGCCGCGGATCCCGACGGCCGACAGGCCCTCGTGGTAGGTGAGCCCGTCGACGTCGACGACCCGCGCCTCGTAGTCGCGCAGGCGGGTGAGCAGGTCGGCGGCCTTGTGCACGGCGTTGTCGCCCACCCAGGGTCGCCCGGAGTGCGCGGCCTTGCCGGGCACGACGACCTCGACGCGCAGGGTGCCCTTGCAGCCGCCCTCGACCTGGGCGTTGGTCGGTTCGAGGAGCACCGCGAAGTCCGCCTGTAGCAGGTGGGGGTGGCTGGCCGCCAGGTGCCGCAGCCCGTTGCGGCTGGCCTCGACCTCCTCGTTGTCGTAGAAGACATAGGTGACGTCGCGGCGCGGCGCCGTCAGCTCCCCCGCGAGGCGCAGCTGCACGGCCACCCCGCCCTTCATGTCGACGGTGCCGCGGCCCCACAGCTGCCGGTCGGCACCGGCTCCCTCGAAGCGGGTCGGCAGGTTCGGCGGCTGGGTCAGGGGCACGGTGTCGAGGTGGCCGGCGAGGATGACCCGCTCGGAGCGGCCGAGGTCGGTGCGGGCGACGACGACGTTGCCGACGCGCTCGACGCTCAGGTGCGCGCACCCCCGCAGCGCGCGTTCGACCGCGTCGGCCAACGGGGCCTCGTCGCCGCTGACGGAGGGGATGTCGCAGACGGCGGCGGTCAGCTCGACGACATCACGGGACAGATCGATTTCGCGGTTCGAGTCGGGCACAGCCCAACGGTAGTGCGCCGCATAGGGTGGCCCCTATGACGACGCCGACGACGCGATCCGCCTGGGGATGGGGACTGGCCACCGTGACCGAGGAGGGGCAGGTGCTCGACACCTGGTACCCGCGGCCCGAGCTCGGTGCCGCGCCGGCGCAGGACCCGTACTCCCAGCCCGTCGAGCTCGCCAGCCTCGAGGGCTCCGACCCGCGCCGGGGCGTGCGCACCGTGTTGGAGCTGACCTCGATCGACCTCGACGCCGCCCCGGGCGACACCCGCGACGCCTACCTGCGGCTGCACCTGCTGAGCCACCGTCTCGTGCGGCCGAACGAGCTCAACCTCGACGGCGTGTTCGCGGCCCTGCCCAACGTCGTGTGGACCAGCGAAGGGCCCTGTTCGCCACAGGATTTCGAGACGACGCGGGCGCGTCTGCGCGCCTCGGGGGCCGTGCAGGTCTTCGGCGTCGACAAGTTTCCGCGCATGACCGACTACGTCGTGCCCTCGGGGGTGCGCATCGGCGACGCCGACCGGGTGCGCCTCGGCGCGCACCTCGCCTCGGGCACGACCGTCATGCACGAGGGCTTCGTCAACTTCAACGCCGGCACGCTCGGCACGTCGATGGTCGAGGGCCGCATCTCCCAGGGGGTCGTCGTCGACGACGGCTCCGACGTCGGCGGCGGCGCCTCGACGATGGGCACGCTCTCCGGGGGCGGCACCCAGCGGGTGCGCATCGGCAAGCGCTGCCTGCTCGGCGCGGAGTCGGGCCTGGGCATCGCGCTCGGTGACGACTGTGTCGTCGAAGCCGGCTTGTACCTGACGGCCGGCACAAAGGTCACGCTGCAGGACGGTCGGGTCGTCAAGGCCCGCGAGCTGTCCGGCAGCGACGGGCTGCTGTTCCTGCGCGACTCGGTCTCCGGGCAGGTGCAGGCCCGGTCGCGCACCGGTCAGGGGATCACCCTGAACTCGGAGTTGCATGCCCACAACTGATCCACACCGTCGGCGTCCGAGCGGGCGCCGGCGGACCCGAGCGACACCACGCAGCCGGCGGACGCGACGGAGCCCGTGGCTCGGTTGCCTGACCGCGGTCCTCGTCGCGCTGGCGCTCGTCGTCGGCGGCGCGCTGCTCGCCCGGCTCGTCCCCACGGTGCTCCCCGAGCGCTGCGCGGTCACCGGAGAGGGGGCCGCCTCCGTGCGCCTGACCCCGGAGCAGGCGGCGAACGCGGCGACGATCGCGGCCGTCTCCGTCGAGCGCGGGTTGCCGACGCGGGCGGCGGTCATCGGGATCGCCACGGCGATGCAGGAGTCGAAGCTGCGCAACCTCGACCACGGCGACCGCGACTCGCTCGGGCTGTTCCAGCAGCGTCCGTCGCAGGGCTGGGGCACGCAGGCGCAGGTGCAGGACCCGCACTACGCCTCGCAGCGGTTCTACGACCACCTCGTGAAGGTGGGCGATTGGCGGCAGCGGCCGCTGACCGACGTGGCTCAGGACGTGCAGCGCAGCGGCTTCCCACACGCCTACGCCAAGCACGAGCCCGACGCGACGATCCTCGCGCAGGCCTTCGCCGGAGACCGTGCCGGCGCCGTGACCTGCAGCTACGACGCGCCGGACCCGCCGGCGACGGCGGCCGCGCGAGACGCCGCCGCCAAGGACGTCGCCGACGCGCTGCGCGCCGAGTTCGGGGTGCGGCCGGACGTCTCGCAGGGTCGGATCGTCGTGCGCACGCGAAGCGAGCGGGGCGCGCGCTCGATCGCCGCCTGGGCCGTCGCGCACGCGCGCGCCCACCCGACGACCACGGTGTCGGTCGGCGGGCGTTCGTGGACCCGCGGCCGCAGCGACGAGGCGAGCACCTGGCGCGCCGACGGCGACTCCGGCTCCGGCGCCCGCACCGTCGTCCTCGGCGTGCAGTGAGGCTGGTACGCCGACGGCGCCGGTGCGGGATCCGACTCCCCCACCGGCGCCGTCGATCTCGCCCGCCGAGGCAGCGTCAGCGCTGGTCGATGTCGACGAACTCGCGCTCGGTCTCGCCGATGTAGATCTGGCGCGGGCGGCCGATCTTGGCGTTCGGGTCGGCGTTCTGCTCGCGCCAGTGGGCGATCCAGCCGGGCAGGCGGCCGAGGGCGAACAGCACGGTGAACATGTTCGTCGGGAAGCCGATCGCCTGGTAGAGCAGGCCGGTATAGAAGTCGACGTTCGGGTAGAGGCGGCGCTCCTTGAAGTAGTCGTCGGAGAGCGCGATCTCCTCCAGGCGCAGCGCGATGTCGAGCAGTTGGTCGTGGTGCTCGCTCTCGGACAGGATCTGGTCGGCGTGCTTCTTGACGATCGCCGCGCGGGGGTCGTAGTTCTTGTAGACCCGGTGCCCGAAGCCCATGAGGCGGGCGCCCGCCTCGCGGTTCTTCACCCGCTCGACGAACTTGTCGACGTCGCCGCCCTCGTCCTGGATGCGGTGCAGCATCTCGAGCACCTGCTGGTTGGCGCCGCCGTGCCGCGGGCCGGAGAGCGCGTTGACGCCGGAGGCCACCGACGCGTAGATGTCGGCCTGGCTGGAGCCGACGAGGCGCACCGTGGAGGTCGAGCAGTTCTGCTCGTGGTCGGCGTGCAGGATGAACAGCGTGTCGAGGGCGCGCACGACCTTGGGGTCGGGCTCGTACATCTCGGTGGGCAGGCCGAACGAGAGCCGCATGAAGTTCTCGATGTAGCTCAGCTCGTTCTTCGGGTACAGCAGCGGCTGGCCGAGGGAGTTCTTGTAGCCGTAGGCCGCGAACGTCGGGCACTTGCCGAGCAGGTTGATCGTCGCCGTCTCGATCTGCTTCTCGTCGCTCACGGAGGTGGAGTCGGAGTTGAACGTCGAGACCGCCATGATGCCCGCGGCGAGCACGGGCATCGGGTGGGATCGGCGCGGGAAGCAGCGGAACAGGTCACGCATGCGCTCGTCGAGCAGGGAGGCCCGCTTGATGCGCTCCTCGAAGTTCTCCAGCTGCTCGCGGGTCGGCAGCTCGCCGTAGAGCACGAGGTAGGCGACCTCCATGTAGGTCGACTTCTCGGCGAGCTGCTCGATGGGGTAGCCGCGGTAGCGCAGGACGCCGGCGTCGCCGTCGATGTAGGTGATCGCGGACTTGCACGGCGCGGTGTTCGCAAAGCCGATGTCGAACGTGGTCGCGCCGGTGTCCTTCAGGAGCGAAGAGACATCGACACCGTTGTTGCCTTCGGTCGATTCGACGATGGGCAGGGTGTACTGCTGGTCACCTATGGCCAGCTGTGCTTCGGTCGCCATCGAGGTCGACTCCTTTCGGTGAGGTATGGGACTGCGGCCAGAGTGGCGGTGCGCCGGTTTCGGGCCGCAGGTCCCTTGCACGGTATCCCAACCGGAGCGTGACTCAACACGCAGAAAAGGGGCGAACGAGCGCGAAGCGGACGGATCAGATCGACGTGAGTCGCCGAGCGGCGGCGTCGATGCGGTCATCGGGGGCGGTCAAGGCGATGCGCACGTGGTGGCGACCACCCGGTCCGTAGAAGGTTCCAGGCGCCACGAGGATACCGGCGCGAGACAGCTCCGCCACGTCGGACCAGGCGTCGTTTCCGCGGGTGGCCCACAGGTACAGCCCGGCGTCGGAGTGGTCGACGGTCCATCCCGCGGCCCGCACGGCGGGCACGAGCGCCTCGCGGCGGCGCCGGTAGCGCTCCTTCTGGGCGTCCACGGAGGCGTCGTCGTCGAGGGCGGCGATCATCGCCTGCTGCACGGGGCGCGGCATGATCATCCCGGCGTGCTTGCGCACCTCCAGGAGCCCGGCGACGAGTGCTGCGTCACCGGCGACGAAGGCGGCCCGGTAGCCGGCGAGATTGCTCTGCTTCGACAGCGAGTAGACGCACAGCAGGCCGGTGTGGTCGCCGTCGCAGACGCGCGGGTCGAGCACGCTCGGGGTGCCGGATTCGCCTGCGCCGCGGTCGGCCTCCGGGCGCCAGTCGAGCTGGGCGTAGCACTCGTCGGAGGCGACGATCACGCCGTTGCGACGCGCCCAGGCGACGACCTTGCGCAGATGGTCGACGCCGAGCACGCGCCCGGTCGGGTTGCCGGGGCTGTTGATCCACAGGAGTTTCGGCGTCGTCGCTGGAGTCGGCGGCCCGAACTGGGCCAGGCCCTCGACCTCCTGCGGGGTCGCTCCGGCGAGCCGGGCGCCGACGACATAGGTCGGGTAGGCGACGGCGGGCAGGCCGACGATGTCGCCGGGACCGAGGCCGAGCAGCGTCGGCAGCCAGGCGACGAACTCTTTGCTGCCGATCGTCGGCAGCACCGCATCGGGATCGAGCCCCGGCACCGCGCGCCGCCGGGCGAACCAGCGGGCCACCGCCTCCCGCAGCTGAGGGGTGCCCCAGGTCTGCGGGTAGCCCGGTGAGTCGGAGGCGGCGGCCAGCGCGTCGCGCACCACGTCGGGAGTCGGGTCGACCGGGGTTCCGACCGACAGGTCGACGATGCCGTCGTGGTGCGCGGCTGCGGTGGCCTTGTGCGGGGCGAGCAGGTCCCAGGGAAAGTCGGGCAGCGCGAGACGCGCCGCGCCGGTACCGGCGATGCCGGCGCTCACTCGTCGTGTTCCTGCGGGGGCAGGGCGGCGATCAGCGGGTGGTCCTTGTTGATGAGACCGAGCTTGGCGGCGCCGCCGGGGCTACCGAGGTCGTCGAAGAACTCGACGTTGGCCTTGTAGTAGTCGGCCCACTCCTCCGGCACGTCGTCCTCGTAGTAGATCGCCTCGACCGGGCAGACCGGCTCGCAGGCACCACAGTCGACGCACTCGTCGGGGTGGATGTACAGCGACCGCTCACCCTCGTAGATGCAGTCGACCGGACACTCCTCGATACACGCCTTGTCCTTGAGATCGACGCAGGGCTGGGCGATGACGTAGGTCATGAGGGAGGTCCTCCTCCAAGGACGAGCAGGTGGGAGGTCCCCAGTATGCCCCTTCGCCGAGCCCGCCGACACCACGGGGGTGCCCGCCACGCCCGCCCCAGCGTCTCCTCGGCCCCGCGTCTCCTCGGCCTCCCGGTCTCCCGCCCTCTCGGCCGAAGGCTGCCCTTTCGGTCGAGGGCTCCGGCTGCAGCCCTAGCCCTCGGCCGAAAGGGCAGCCGTCGGCGAGGTGGGGGTGGGCGCCGGGGTGGCGGTGGGCGCCGGGGTGGCGGTGGGCGCCGGGGTGGGGGTGGGGGTCGGGGCGCAGACGGGCGGGCGCCAGGGGCGGTAGGTGACCGTCTCGCGCAGGGACGGCATGACGGTGCGGCCGCGGACCGCCTCCCTGCGGGCTTCGACGGTGAATCCGTTGGCGGACAAGGGCTTCTCGGTGCATCCCGCGTCGCCCGCGGGCGGGGCGCTCGGGGCGGGGCGCACGGCGGCCGGTGGGGTGATCGTGCTGCGGACCGCGGTGTCGCGGCGCCCCCACACGCTGACGACGAGGCGCCCGGAGTCGACCTGGGCGTGCACGAGCACGGCGCCCGGCCCGGGGTTGGTGAGGGTGACGTCGGCGCCGGGCCAGCGGTAGACGGCGTCGAGGCCGCGCGGATAGGCGGGCAGGTGCACGGCGTGCGCGCGACGCGGGCCGAGGTCCAGGCCGGCGTTCCAGCCGGCGGTGTACAGGGCGCCGGCGAGTTGGGACAGGCCGCCGCCGGGCACGCGGTTGACGCCGGGAGCCGGCAGCGCGGCGCCGGGGTCGGCCGGCGGTTCGGGGGCCACGGGCAGCCCGGCGGGGTCACCGATGACCCGGGAGAGGGAGACCGATTCCCGCGCCCGCAGCACGCGTCCGCCGTCGCCGGAGAGGGCGGCCGCGCCGGCGGCGACGTTGGCGCGTTGGGCCGGCTCCTCCCCCAGTCCGGCGACGACGTCGGGCACGGCGACCTGGGCGAGCCGATGGGTCACGCCCCACTCGCGGGCCTGCTCGGTGTCGACGCTCGCGGGCACGAGCCGGGTGACGACGCCCGCGCGGCGCGTCGCGGGCGCCCCGCCGGTGGGGGTCAGCGCGGCGGCCACGCGCTCGGCGGTCACGGCCTCGTCGAGCGTCCGGGCGGGTACGGCGGGCACGACCGTCGGGCGGCCGGAGGTCAACCGGACCGTGGCGTCGACGGCGCCGCTCTCCAGCCCGCCGACCCGGGCGCGCAGCAGCCGGCCGAGCACCCCGCCGTCGGCGCGCACCACGAGCCGCCCGGACTCCGGATCCATCCGCAGCGCCGGCGCGACGTCGGCGACCGGCAGCGTTGTCTCCGCTCCGGAATGGACGACGACCAGCGGTGCGGCGAGAGCGGATCGGGCAATGTCGAGGCCCTCTTCGTAGGCCGCCGTCGAGACCTCCGGGGCCGTCCGCGTGATGACCGCCTCGACCCGGCTGCTGCCAGGCCAGGTCTGTTGCAGCGCGGAGACGGTGCCGGGCACGTCGAGCTGCAGCCCCTCCTGCGGCGGCACCGCCTGCACGGCGCCGGAGCTCAGATCGATCCTCGCCTGCGTGACCGGACGGTCGACGCGGGCGGCGTAGTCGGCGAGCCGCGGGGCCGCGACGGACTCGTCGATCGTGCTGCGCGGGGGCACCGGGCCGCCTCCGGTCAGACCGAACCACACGTGCCGCGGGTCGAGCGAGAACCCGGTGACGCCGTCGAGCGTGCCGTCGAGGTCGAGCGACAGGCCGAGCTGGGCGGGGGTCGCCTCGACGGCCGTGCCGGCGAGGTCGAGCGTGACCGGCTTCTGTTGCAGGCCGCCGAGTTTGGCCCGGAGGCGGGCCCGGGCGTCGGAGGGGGTCATGCCGCCGATGTGCACCCCGGCGACGCTGGTCTGCGCGGGCACCTGTCGGCCGACGAGCCAGGCGACCCCGGTGTAGAGCAGGGCGAGCAGCACCAGGGGCGCGAAGAAGGCCACGACACCGCGAAACTCACCGGGTCGCACGGCTCACTCCACGCTGCGGTAGGTCCCGCGGTAATAGAGCAGCGCGGGCTCGGTGTGGTCTCGCAGGACGGCGTCGACGACGTCGGCGATGACGACCTGGTGGTCCCCGGCCGGCACGACCTGACGGGTGCGGCACTCGAGGGTGGCCAGCGCATCGTCCAGGAGCGCGACCCCCGTCACGGGGCCGCGGTGAAACGCCACCCGATCGAGCTGGCCGTGCAGCGGACGCCCTCGCGTGGCGAGCCAGGCCGCAGCCGGGCGGGCCTGGCGCGCAAGCACACTGACTCCCCAGACGCCGGAGTCGAGCACGGCGTCGGCGAACCGCGAGTCGTTCTCCACGCAGGCGAGCACGAGCGGCGGGTCGAGTGAGACCGACGTCAGCGAGTTCGCGGTCATGGCCTGGTCGTGGCGCCCGGCAACGGTCGTGAGCACGACCACGCCCGTAGCGAATCGGCCCATCGCCTGCCGAAACATGTCGGCGGTGGGAGGAGTCTGCGTCACGAGGTGCCCGCCTCCGGCAGCCCCTCGACGACCTGCGCGCTCTCCCGGGGCAGCAGCTCCCCGGTCCGCGGATCGAGGCGCGCGAAGTGGTCGGCGCGCGCCAGTCGCGCGGCGATCTCGTTGGACAGGGCGTAGTGGCCGTCGTACACGCTGACCTGCGTCTCGTGTTGGCGCAGGGCGGCGTCCCGCAGCGCCTGGCATTCGAGGTCGCCGCTGAGCCGGTGGGTGATGACCGCCGGGTCGACGACGGACGGGGGGTAGGGCTCGTCGTCGGTCAGCAGCGTCAGGCCGCTGCTCGGCGGCACGTGCTCGCGCAGCCAGACGCGGTCGGCGGCGGCCTCGTCGGCGGGCACGAGCACGACGTACAGCGCGGGCGCGGGGTCGAGGGCGGCGACCGCGGCGCGCGTCCGGCGGTGGGTCGTCACGTGATCGGGGTGCCGGTAGCCGCCGTGCTCGTCGTAGGTGACGACGACGTCGGGCCGCAGCGCTCGGATGTGCTCGCGGATCGCGGCGGCGCCGGCCTCCTCGTCCGCGGCGAGCCACGAGCGGGGGTCGGCGTTCGCCGGGGTCTGCGCCATGCCGGAGTCCCGGTACGCGCTGCCGCGCCGGGTCCGAGGGTCCTCGCCGAGCACGTGCTCACGCACCCCGAGCCGCGACATCGCCGCCCGCAGCTCGCCGCGACGATACGGTCCGAGCGCGTCGTCGGCGTCGGCGGCCAGGTGCCGGAGCCGGGGTGGGATGACCTCACCCTCCTCCCCCAGCGTGCAGGTCAGCACGTGCACCTCGTGCCCCGCGCGCGACAGGGCGGCCAAGGCGATTCCGGTGGCCAGCGTCTCGTCGTCGGGGTGGGCGTGCACGAACAGGTAGCGCAGCGCTCGAGTCGGGTCTTCGTTCATCGGGTCCCAACGTACCCGGGTGCGCTCGTGTCGGCCCCGCGCGGCGCCCCGGTGCCCGCTCCCCGACCGTTCACCGATGGGTTGACCGGCGGCCCGGTTCGCGGCGGCGAGCAGGTGACATCCTGGAGTCGGACACCTCACGCCCGCAGCGGCGCAGCGACCCCACCGCACCGGCACTG
>JBDIAM010000056.1:0-13970 GCA_039812445.1 Piscicoccus intestinalis
TGCGGCCCCCTCGCCGAGTCCCTCGTCTGGCACTCCGCCCCGCCCGAACTCCCGTGCCCGCCGCCCGGACTCCGGCGCGCAGCCCGACGCGGAGCCCGCTGACGGCCCGGCCGCGAGCCCCGCGCGGGTCACCCTGTCGACGGCCTCGGTGTATCCGATGGGTGTCGCGGCGGCCTTCGAGACCGCGGCCCGGCTCGGGTACGACGGCGTCGAGGTCATGGTGCTGTCCGACCCGGTCACGCAGTCGGCGACGATCCTGGGGCGCCTCGCCGAGCGGCACGGGGTGCCGGTCACCTCCATCCACGCCCCGACGCTGCTCGTCGCGCAGCGGGTCTACGGCGCCAGCGACCCGTGGACGAAGATCGACCGATCCATCGATCTTGCCCACGAATTAGGTTGTCCGACAATCGTTTTGCACCCGCCGTTCCGCTGGCAGCGGGAGTACGCCCGCACGTTCGTCGACGGGGTGGCCGAGCGCGAGCACGAGCGCGGCATCACGCTCGCGGTGGAGAACATGTTCCCGTGGCGGGCGCGGCAGCGGCACGTGCAGGCCTACCTGCCCGCCTGGGACCCGGTGTCGCAGCCGTACGACCACGTGACGATCGACCTCTCGCACGCCTCGACGGCGCACAGCGACGTGCTGGCCATGCAGGAGGCGCTCGGCTCCCGGCTCGCGCACGTGCACCTCGCCGACGGCAGCGGTTCGCTGAAGGACGAGCACCTGGTGCCGGGGCGCGGCAACCAGCCGTGCGCCGAATTCCTCGCGGGGCTGGTGCGCGACGGCTACGCCGGTGACGTGACGATCGAGGTCAACACCAGGCGGCGCGGAGGCCGGCACCGACAGGCCGATCTGCGCGCGTCGCTGGCCTTCGCTCGGGCGCACCTGGGCCAGTCGCGCGACTCCGAAGAGGCCAGGTTCGGTGATGAATTACCCACTGCGACAGGCGGTTCCGATGACATCTCGAAACCGATGGCGGTGGCTAGGCGGCTGAGCCGAGGCGGGCGGGAGCAACCATGACGACAGGACCGGGCGCAGCTGAACTGTTGACGCGGGTCGCGCAGGACCCGCGCGCCCGCCGCTTCGTGGAGTCGCGCGGCGTGAGCGCGCGCCTCGTGCGCCGCTGCATCGCCGGCGAGTCGCTGACCGCCGAACTCGACGTCACCGGTGAGCTGCTCGCCCGCGGCCGCCTCGTCAGCGCGACGTACCTGGCGGCCGACCCGATCGACCGCAGCGAGGCCAAGGATCGCCGAAAGCGGCTGCGCAAGCTGCTGCGTCGGCTCACACAGGCCGGCTACGCCCAGGACGGCCGCACCGACATCAGCCTGCGGCTGGGCCTGCTCGGCGCCCACGTGGGCCGCGACGGGCTGGCCATGGCCACCGAGATGACCGGGGACATCGTCGCCGGAGCCGCCGAGGCGGGCACGCGCGTGACGGTGGAGACCGAACCCGGCCTCGACCAGGCCGCAGTGCTGGCGGCGGTCGCCCGGCTGCGCCACGATCTCGACGCCGACGTGGGGGTGGCGCTCGGGGCGAGCGTGGCCCGCACGCAGACCGACTGCGCCGAGCTCACCCGCGCCGGCGTGCGCGTGCGGCTGGTCCGGGGCCCGGTCCGCGCGCCGGGCACCGTCCGCGGCGGTCGTGAGGCGGACCGCGCCTACGTGCGCTGCCTGCAGCTGCTGCTGCAGCCGGGCGCCCACCCCACCGTGGCCACCCACGACCCGCGGCTCATCGCGATCGCCGAGGAGCTCGTCCGCCGCCGCGGCCTACGCCCCGACGACGTGGAGTACCAGCTGTCGTACGGCGTGCGCCCACGCCGGCAGACGGTGGTCGCCGACCGCGGCGGCCGGATGCGGGTCTACCTGCCCTACGGACCGGACTGGTATCCCTATCTCGTCGAGCGGGTGGCCGAGCGCCCCGGCGACGTGCCGTCGCTGCTGGGCGCCTCCGGCTCCCGATGAACGACCGAGCGAGAGCGTGAGGAGCACCTGATGGCAGAACGCACGCTGGCCCTACTGGGAGCCGGTGCCATGGGCTCGGCGGTGCTGGAGGCGGTGCTGCGGGCCGGGATCGTCACGCCCGAGCGGGCGCGCATCACGACGCTCGACGAGACCGCGGCCGGCCGCTGGCGCGACCGGGGCGTGGTCGTCGCGACCGACAACGCCGCCGCCGCCGACGGCGCCGACCTCGTCGTCGTGGCCGTCAAGCCCCCGGACGTGCCCGAGGTGCTCGACGACATCGCCCCCGTGCTCGGCGCGGACGCCCTCGTCGTCAGCCTCGCGGCGGGGGTGCGGCTGGCGACGCTGTCGCAGCATCTCTCGCCGGGGGCGGCCACCGTGCGGGTCATGCCGAACACGCCCGCGCTGCTCGGCGAGGGCATGGCGGCGCTGAGCCCGGGGGAGCACTGCGGCGCGCAGCAGCTGGACCTCGCTCGCGAGGTGCTCGCCGCCTGCGGCCAGGTGGTCACGGTGCCGGAGAAGCAGCTCGACGCGGTCACGGCGCTGTCCGGCTCGGGGCCGGCGTACGTCTTCGCGATCGCCGAAGCCCTCATCGACGGGGGCGTGCTGCTCGGGCTGCCGCGGCCGGTGGCCACCCAGCTCGCCGTGCAGACGCTGCTGGGTTCGGCGACCATGCTGCGGGATTCGGACTCCTCGCCCGGCCTCCTGCGCGAGCAGGTCACGAGCCCCGGCGGCACCACGGCGGCGGCGCTGCGCGAATTCGATCGACACGGGCTCCGATCGGCGATCATCGCCGGCATGGAGGCCGCTCAGGCCCGGTCTCAGGAGCTGGGCGGCTGAGTGCGCCGGGCCCCCTTCCGAACACCCGCATTCGACCGGAATCGTCGTCGGGCGCCGTTCGCGCTGCGGTGAACAGCTGGAATTCACCGCAGGACCGGAGCGGGTTACCGTCGCCTGCGCGCTGTTACTGTGGGACCGATCCGGCCCGGCGTATGCCCCTGCACGAAAGGTGAGCCGCGTGAGCGAAATCAGTATCCGGGTCCTCGGGGAAGACGAGTGGGAGCAGTACAAGGAATTCCGCCTGCGGGCACTGAAGGAGTCTCCGGAGGCCTTCGTCGCCGACCACGCCACCGAGGCCGAGTACGACGAGAAGTTCTGGCGCAAGCGCATGCGCCGCTCGCTGCGGCTGCTGGCCGAGCGTGACTCCGAACCGGTGGGCATCCTGTCGCTGCGCGCGAACACCGACCTGTACGAGAACGCGGCGGAGATCTTCGGTCTCTTCGTGCCCACGGAATTGCGCGGCTCCGGAGTCGCCGCGGGCCTGGTGCAGGCCGCCGCCCGGCGGGCCCACGAGAACGGCCACACCCAACTCGTCTACTGGGTCGGCACCGACAACGGCCGCGCGGTGGCGTTCGCCAGCAGCTACGGCTTCCGGCCCACCGGGTACCGACGCCCGATGGCGCACCAGGGCGGCGAGGACGACGGCGACCAAGAGGCCGCCATGGTGCTCGCCCTGCACCGCTGAACCGGGCTCGCCCGGCATCCGCCGACACATCGCTGATCCGCTCACGGCCCACGCCTGTCTCGTGACACCCGAGGAACCCGAGGGTTCGCACATGGCTCACGGCTGACTCAGCGGTCCCGACCAACAAATCGCTAGGGTGCGGTCATGGCAACGCAGGCCCACGTCATCTGGGACGACGGATTCACCGGGTACAACTTCGGGCTCGGCCACCCGATGAGCCCGGTGCGCCTGGACCTCACCGCGCGGTTGTGCCGCGAGTTCGGGCTGTTCGAGGGGCCGGACGTGCAGGTGGACGCGCCGGAGGCGGCCACCGACGAGGCGCTCGCCCGGATCCACGACGAGGAGTACATCGCGGCCGTGCGCACGGCCTCCCTCGACCCGTCGGCGCCGCTCGAGCAGTTCGGGCTCGGCACCGAGGACGACCCGGCGTTCGTCGGCATGCACGAGATCAGCGCCCGCATCGCCGAAGGCAGCCGGATGGTCGCGGAGTCGGTGTGGACCGGCTCCGCGCAGCACGGCGTTAACTTCACCGGCGGGCTGCACCACGCGATGCCCGAACGGGCCTCGGGATTCTGCATCTACAACGACGCCGCCCTGGCCATCGACTGGCTGCTGAACAACGGCGCGAAACGGGTCGTCTACGTCGACGTCGACGCCCACCACGGCGACGGCGTCGAGAAGATGTTCTGGAACGACCCTCGCGTGCTGACGATTTCGGTGCACGAGACCGGAGCCGTGCTGTTTCCCGGCACCGGATTCCCCCGCGACCTGGGCGGGCCCGACGCCGAGGGTTACGCCGTCAACCTGCCGCTGCCCCCCGGAGTCGGTGACGGCGCCTGGCTGCGCGCGTTCGACGCGGTCGTGCCGACGCTCGTGCGCTCGTTCGAGCCCGAGGTCATGGTCACCCAGCACGGCGCCGACTCCCACTTCACCGACCCGCTCGCGCACCTGTCGATCTCGGTCGACGCCCAGGTCATCGTCGCGCAGACGCTGCACGACCTGAGCCACGAACTGTGCGGCGGCCGCTGGGTGGCCCTCGGCGGCGGGGGATACGAGGTCGTCGGCGTGGTGCCCCGCTCGTGGACCCACCTCGTGGCGATCGCCGCGCACCGCGACATCAGCGTCGACACCGAGGTGCCGCAGCGGTGGCTGGCGGACGTGGCCGAGCGCTTCGGCGTGCAGGCGCCGCCGACCATGGGCGACGGCACGTCCGAGCGCGGCCGCATCTGGTGGCGCTCCTGGGAGTCGGGCTACGACCCGGAGACCGCGATCGACCGGGCGATCATGGCGGCCCGGGAGGCGTCGTTCCCGCTGCACGGCCTCGACCACTGGTTCGACTGACCCCCGCGGGCGCCGGTCCGCCGGGCGGTACGGCCTGGCGGAACCGCGCGATTACCGGGGCACCGACGGCGCAGAGTAAGGTGGGTCGAACTGTCCGACGCGTCGGCGCAGCACACGCACCGCCTCCCCGTGCCTCGGCACGTTCGGCCCGCGCCCGCGAGGGCAGCCGCAGGTCGGTGCCGTGCCCGCCGTGTCGCCGGGTCGCCGCACGGCGTCCGGATCGCGGGCAGCCCGACCGAACGCACGTCACGATAAGGACGACACATGGGCTCTGTCATCAAGAAGCGCCGCAAGCGCATGGCGAAGAAGAAGCACCGCAAGCTGCTTCGCAAGACGCGGCACCAGCGTCGCAACAAGAAGTGATGTCCGGCGGCGGCCGCGACGACGCCGGCCGCCGCTGCCAGTGGCTCATCGGCCACGGCTGACGGCCGCCTGGAGGTGCGATGTCGACGGTGCTCGTCACCGGCGTGTCCCGCTATGCCGGGGCGCGGTTGGCTCGGGAGTTGAGCACGCGGCCCGGGGTCGACCGGGTCATCGGCGTGGACCTGCCCGAACCGCAGTTCCCGCTGGGTGAGGCCGACTTCGTGCGGGCCGACATCGGCAACCCGCTCATCGGACGCATCATCGGGCAGGCGGGGGTCGACGTCGTCGTGCACCTGTCGATGAGCGCCGACGTGCGCTCCGGCACCGCGCGCGACTCCCAGAAGGAACGCAACGTCATCGGCACGATGCAGCTGCTGGCCGCCTGTCAGGCTCGGCCCGAGCTGCGCCGCTTCATCCTGAAGTCGACTGCCTCCGTTTACGGTTCGTCACCGAAGGATCCGGCCGTCTTCACCGAGGGAATGCCCACGGGTGCGCGCATCCGCGGCGGGTACCTGCGCGACGCCGTCGAGGTGGAGGGCTACGTGCGCTCGCTCGCGCGCCGGCGCCCCGATGTCGCGACCTGCGTGCTGCGCATGGCCCACATGGTCGGCAGCCAGGTGCAGTCGAGTTTCACCGACTACCTGCGCTCGTCGGTGCTGGCCGTGCCGCTCGGCTACGACGCGAGGCTGCAGCTGCTGCACCCGGACGATGCGGTCGACGCGCTGGCGGCCGCCGCGACCGGCACCTGCGAGGGCGTCGTCAACGTCGCCGGAGACGGGGTGGTCACCCTGCACCAGGCGGCGCGGCTGCTGCACCGCCCGACCGTGCCGCTGCCGACGGTGCCCGGACGGCGCCTCGGCTCGCTCGCCCGCCGCTTCGGCGCCCCGACGCTGACCAACGACCAGATCGACTACCTCATGTGGGGGCGTGCCCTCGACACGGCCCGCATGCGGACCGTGCTGCGGATGGAGCCGAAGTGGTCGACCCGAGCCACCCTCGTCGACTTCGCGGCGGGCGTGGCCGCGCGCACTCCCCGCGAGCGGCCCGAGGGGCCGGAGCGCCCCGAACGCGCGGGGCGGGCGGGTCCGGTGCTGCCCGGGGTGGCGCGGATGACGGGGATGCCCGCGGCGCCGCGGGTGGCGCGGGGATGAGCGCCGACCGGGAGTCCGCGCAGGCTCAGGCGGAGTTGGCGCAGCGGCTCGAGCAGGGCGTCGAGACGCTCATCGCGGCGCTGCGGTGGGCGGTGCGCGCGGCGGGTGAGGAACTCACCGAGCGCGAGGTCGAGCAGCGGGTGGCGGCCCTGCTGGCCTACCTGCGCCGCCGTCTCGACGGCGAACTCGAGGTCGACGCCTACGGATTCGACGAGGACTTCACCGAGCACGTCTACCTGCCGGTGCTCCGGCTGCTGTATCGGCGCTGGTTTCGGGTGCAGGTGCGCGGCATCGAGAACATCCCCGACGACGGGGCGGCGCTCATCGTCGCGAACCACTCGGGCACCCTGCCGATCGACTGCCTGATGACCCAGGTCGCCGTGCACGACACGCACCCGCGCGGGCGCCACCTGCGGCTGCTGGGAGCCGACCTGCTGTTCCGGCTCCCGGTGTTCGGGGAGACGGCACGCGCCGGGGGCACCACGCTGGCCGCCCCCAGCGACGCGCAGCGCCTGCTCGCGGCCGGCGAACTCGTCGCCGTGTGGCCGGAGGGCTTCAAGGGCCTGGGCAAGCCGTTCGCCGACCGGTACCGGCTGCAACGCTTCGGTCGCGGCGGCTTCGTCGGCACCGCGCTGCGCACCCGCGCGCCGATCGTGCCGTGCGCGATCGTCGGCGCCGAGGAGATCTACCCCAAGATCGGTGACCTGACGGCCCTGGCGCACCTGCTCGACGTGCCGTACTTCCCGGTCACGCCGACGTTCCCGCACCTGGGCCTGCTCGGGCTGGTGCCGCTGCCGAGCCGGTGGATCATCGAGTTCTCACCCCCGGTGGAGGTGGCCGATCTCGGCGCCGAGGCCGCGGAGGACCCGTTGCTCGTGTTCGAACTCACCGACCGGGTGCGCGAGACCATCCAGAGCCGGTTGCACGTGCTGCTGGCCGACCGCGGCTCGGCGTTCTGAGCCACGCTCCCTGTCCACACTGTGTTCTCCGGGCGTTCGCCTGACCACCGGTTCCATACAGTGGAGGGATGAGCGCTGACGAACCTCGCGTCACCTTGATCACCAAGCCCGGTTGTCATCTGTGCACGCTCGCCCGTGAGGTCGTCGTGCGCGTGACCGACGAACTGGGCGTCGGCTGGCAGGAGCAATCGATCCTCGACATCGGAGACCCCGACCCGATGTGGTGGGAGCAGCTCCCGATCACGTTGGTGGACGGGCGGCCCCACGACTACTGGCGCGTCAGCGAGGGCCGGCTACGCACCGCCCTGACCGCCTCCGGGCTGCAATCGGCCTGAGAACCGGGGCGGCCGCGAGCGGGCCGATCCACCCAGGCTGCGCAGGTCGCCGACGGTTCGCGGGAGACGGGACCCGTAGGCCGCTGTTCCGCGGGCCGGTCCAGGCGACGCTCAGGGTTTGGAACAAGACGACGGGCGCACATAAGGTAAGGACGGTCGTCATGTTTCCTATGACGCGACTTTCGCCACACCGCCCCCGGGCGGGGTGACAACCCGAACGCCGAAGGAGCCGGTGACTTCCGTTGCCTGCCGACACCGCAACACCTCGTGACATCCCTGATGCCACGGTGGCGCGGCTGCCGGAGTACCTGCGGGCGCTGAGCGACTTCCTCCGCCACGACATCGACACGGTATCGTCCGGCGATCTGGCCGCTGCCGCGGGGGTGAACCCGGCGCAGTTGCGTCGCGATCTGTCCTACCTCGGCTCCTACGGTGTGCGCGGGGTCGGGTACGACGCCGCGCATCTCGCCGCCGAGATCGGCCGGCGGCTGGGGGTCGGCGGCTCGCGTCCCATCGTCATCGTCGGGGCCGGCCGGCTCGGGCAGGCGCTCGCCGGGTATCCCGGGTTCGCCGGGTCCGGGTTCCGGGTCGTCGCCTTGCTCGACCGCGACCCGCGGGTCATCGGCCGCCGCGTGGGCCAGGTCGTCATCGGCGACGTGGCGACGCTGCCGCAGGTCGTGACCGAAGAGGGCGCCGGGATCGGCGTGGTCGCCACCTCGGCCGAGGGAGCGCAGGAGGCGTGCGACGCGTTCGTCGACGCGGGGATCACCTCGCTGCTGACGTTCGCGCCGGGTCCGCTGCAGGTGCCCGAGCGGGTGCTGGTGCGACGCGTCGACGTGGCCACCGAGCTGGCGGTACTCGCCTTCCGCTCGCGGGCCAAGGCCGATGAGGAGGCTGCCGAGGAGAGTGACGACGTGGGTGACGACGCGGATCCCGATCGGGGTCCGCGGAGGTTTTCCGGCGGTCTTTCGGCCGCGCTGACGGGCCGCAGCATCGAAGATGTCGATACCCCGGCCCACGAGACGACGGCACGGGTGGATACGGAGAGGCAGGTGGCGCGATGAGTCTGGTCGTCATGGGGATGTCCCACCGATCGACGCCGATCGACGTGCTCGAGCGGGTTGCGCTCGACGCCGACGGCGGCGCCACCCTGGCGCAGCATGTGCTGCGCGGTGAGAACGTGTCCGAGGCGGTCGTCGTCGCCACGTGCAACCGGCTCGAGGTGTACGCCGAGGTCAACGCCTTCCACGGCTCGGTCGACGACATCGGCGCGGCGCTGGTCGCGGCCACCGGCATGTCCCGCTCGGCGCTGGCCGACCACTGCTACGTGCACTACGAGGACCGGGCGATCGCGCACGTCTTCCAACTGGCCTGCGGGCTGGACTCGATGGCGGTGGGCGAGCCGCAGATCCTCGGGCAGCTGCGCGCCTCGCTCGAAGCCGCCCGGACCGCGGGCACCGCCGGGCCGGCGCTCAACGCGCTCTTCCAGCAGGCGCTGCGCGTCGGCAAGCGCGCGCACGCCGAGACCGACATCGACCGGGCCGGGCGCGATCTCATCTCCGAGGGGCTGGCCGCGGCCATCGACTACGTCGGCGCGCTGTCCGCCGCCCACGTGCTCGTCATCGGCGCCGGCGCGATGAGCGGCCTGGCGGCCACGACGATCGCCCGCGGGCGGCCCGCCTCCCTGACGATCGTCAACCGCACCTGGGCCAAGTCGCAGCGGCTGGCGCAGGACACCGGGGGCCGCCCCGTGCCGTGGGAGGAGCTGCACGAGGCCTTCGTCGACGCCGACGTCGTGCTCACCTGCACCGGCTCGCTCGGGTACGTCGTCAAGGCCGACGCGCTCGCGGACGCCGCCGAGGCGACGCCGGGGCGTGTGTCGCGCCGCGCGATCGTCGACCTCGCCCTGCCGCGCGACGTCGACCCCGACGTGGCGCTGCTGCCGAACACCCGACTCGTCGCGCTCGCCGAGATCGGCGAACGCCTCGCCGCCCGCGCCGAGGGAGCCGGAGTCGGTGCCGTGCGCGACCTCATCACCGCCGAGGTCGCCGCCTATCTCGTCGCGCGTCGCGGCCAGGAGGTCGGACCCACCGTCGCGGCGCTGCGCACCCACGCGGCCGACGTCGTGGCCGCCGAACTCGTCCGGCTCGACGCCAAGACCCCCGGCATGGACGACGTGACCCGCGCCGAGGTGCAGCTGACGATCCACCGGGTCGTCGAGAAGCTGCTGCACACGCCCACCGTGCGGGTCAAGCAGTTGACCGGCGCCGACGGCGCCGACTACGCCCGAGCCCTGCGCGAGTTGTTCGACCTCGACCCGGGCACCGCCGCGACCAGCGGCGCGACCCCCTCGCCGGGGGTGACGCGGTGACCACCCGCACGACCGAACCGCGCCGGACCGACTCCGCGCAGGCGCCGTTCACCGGCACGCTGCGGCTCGGCACGCGACGCAGCCGGCTCGCCACGACCCAGTCGCAGTGGGTCGCCGACCTGCTGGCCGAGCGCGGCCACCCGGTCGAGCTGGTCGAGATCGTCACCGAAGGCGACGTCAACGGCGCGCCGTTGACGCAGATCGGCGGCACCGGGGTGTTCGCGAGCGCGCTGCGCCGCGCGCTGCACGACGGCCGCATCGACCTCGCCGTGCACTCCCTCAAGGACCTGCCGGTGGCACCCGAACCCGGGCTCGTCGTCGCCGCCGTGCCGACCCGCGAGGACCCCCGCGACGCGCTGTGCGCCCGGGACGGACTGACACTGGAGGCGCTGCCTCGCGGCGCGCGCGTCGGCACCGGTTCCCCGCGGCGGGCCGCGCAGCTCGCCGTGCGACGACCCGACCTGGAGATCGTGCCGATCCGCGGCAACGTGGAGACCCGGCTGCGACGCGTCGGCGACGACCTCGACGCCGTCGTGCTCGCGTGCGCCGGACTGGCCCGGCTCGGGCTGCGCGGACACATCACCCAGACGCTGCCCACCGACGTGCTGCTGCCCGCCGCCGGGCAGGGCGCCCTCGCCGTGGAGTGTCGCAGCGACCGGCCCGACCTCGTCACGGCGCTCGGCGCGCTCGACGACCCCGACACCCGCGCGGCCGTCGAGGCCGAACGCGCGCTGCTGGCGACGCTCGAGGCCGGCTGCACCGCCCCCATCGGTGCGTTCGCCCGGCCCGAGGGGCAGACCGGGCTGCAGCTCGACGCGTTCCTCGGGGCGCAGGCATCGCTCGTGACCACCGTCAGCGCCGAGGCCGTCGCGGCCGGCGCCGACACCGTTGGCCTCGCTGCCACCGCCGACGCCGCTGACGCTGGCTCCGGCGCAGCGGTCTCCACGCCCGCGGTCGGCACCGCCCTCCGCGACAGTCTCACCGGCACGTGGGACGCCGCCACCGACCTCGGCCGGGCGCTCGCGCACCGGCTCCTCGACGAATCGCCGGAGGCGCCACCCCCCGTGAGCGGCCCCGGCCCGACCAGAACCCCTTCCGACGCCCGCGTGAGCAGCGCGGACGACACCGACCAACAGGAGTGCCAGACGTGAGCGTCACCGGCCGCGACCGCACCACCGCGCCGACCCAGGGCGCACCCATCCCCATGTCCGGCTCGGCACCTCGACCGGCCCGCGTGGCCTTCGTCGGAGCCGGACCGGGCGACCCGGGCCTGCTGACCGTGCGCGGCCGCGATCTCATCGCGGAGGCCGACGTGCTCGTCGTCGACGCGGGCGTCAGCCCCGACTTCGTCGCCCACCACGCCCGCCCCGAGGCGCGCATCGTCGACGCCGGCATCGCCGACGAGAGCGTGGAGCTGAACCGCGCGTCGCGCGCCAAGCTGCTCGTGCGCACCGCGCAGCAGGCCACGCCGGCGGCGCGTGCCGCCTCGACAGGGCCCGAGCACGCCGACTCGACCGACCCGCGCGGCACCCAGGGAGCCACGGACATGGACGAGAAGACCGACGCCCCGACCGGTTCGACCGGGCCGAGCGCGCCGACCGGTGCGCAGCGCGGCGCCGACCGGCCGCTGGTCGTGCGGCTCATGACCGGTGACCCCGGCACGTTCAACGGCCTGGCCACCGAGCTGGGAGCCTGTCACCGGGCGGGTCTGGAAGTCGAGGTCGTGCCGGGTGTCAGCACCGCGCACGCCGCCCCGACCTACGCGGGCGTGCCGCTGACCTCGAACGACTCCCCGACGGTCGTGACCAGCTGCGGCGACCCCGAGCGCGCCGACTGGAGCAGCGCGGCCGCCGCCACCGTCACCGTCGTGCTCACCGGCGACGGCCGGCAGATCGCCGCGGGCCTGTCCCGGGTGCTCGCCGCCGGGCGCGACGCGCAGACGCCCGTGGCGCTGACCGCCGACCCGACGACCACCGCGCAGCGCACGGTGACGACGACGCTGGCGGAGGCGGTCGGCCTCATCGAGTCGGAGGCCATCGAGCCCGCCTCCGCGGTCGTCGGCTGCACCGTGGCCGCCCGCGAGGAGCTGTCGTGGTTCGAGACGCGCCCGCTGTTCGGGTGGCGCGTGCTGGTGCCGCGCACCAAGGACCAGGCCGGCGGCACCCTGACGCGACTCGCCCGGTACGGCGCCGTCGGCGAGGTCGTGCCGACGATCAGCGTCGAACCGCCGCGCACGCCGCAGCAGATGCAGAAGGCCATCAAGGGCCTGGTCACCGGCCGCTACGAGTGGGTCGGGTTCACCTCGGTGAACGCCGTGCGCGCCGTCAAGGAGAAGCTCGCCGAGATCGGCCTGGACGTGCGGGCCTTCGCCGGCCTGAAGATCGCCGCCGTCGGCGGGGTCACCGCTCAGGCGCTGCGCGACTGGGGGGTCGAGCCCGACCTCGTGCCGGCCGGTGAGGAGTCGGCGCGCGGGCTGCTCGAGGTGTGGCCGCCGTACGACGACGTGCTCGACCCGATCAACGGCGTGCTGCTGCCGCGGGCCGACATCGCGACCGACACGCTCGTCGCCGGACTGCAGGAGATGGGCTGGGAGGTCGACGACGTCACCGCCTACCGCACGGTGCGCGCCGCCCCGCCGCCGGCCCCGACCCGCGAGGCGATCAAGTCGGGCGCGTTCGACGCGGTCGTCTTCACGTCGAGCTCCACGGTGCGCAACCTCGTCGGCATCGCCGGCAAGCCGCACCCGAACACCGTCGTCGCGTGCATCGGCCCGGCCACGGCCAAGACCGCGCAGGAGCACGGGCTCACCGTCTCCGTGATCGCCGAGACGGCCAGCGGCGACGCGCTCATCGACGCCCTCGCCGACTACGGCACCGTGCTGCAGCAGCAGGCCCGGGCCGGCGGTGAGCCGCTGCGCCGGCCGAGCGAGGCCCGCACGACCGGTCGCCGCAAGGCCCGCTGATGACGTGGGCCGGATCCCGGATCCGGCCGCGTCGACTGCGCACGACGCCCGCGCTGCGGGCGCTCGTGCGGCAGACGCGGCTGGACCCGGCTCAGTTGATCCTGCCCGTCTTCGTCGCCGAAGACCTCGGCGACGACGGCGAGCCGCGGCCGATCACCTCGATGCCTGGGGTCGTGCAGCACTCGATGAACTCGCTGGTGCGCGAGGCGCGAGCGGTGGCCGACGCCGGGCTCGGCGGCATCATGCTCTTCGGCGTTCCGGTCGCCAAGGACGCCGTCGGCAGCGGCGCCACCGATCCCGACGGCGTGCTCAACCGCGCGCTGGCCGCGGTGCGCGCCGAGGTCGGCGACGCGACGTCGGTGATGGCCGACCTGTGCCTGGACGAGTTCACCGACCACGGGCACTGCGGGGTGCTGAGCACCGATCCCAGCGGGCGCACGATCGTCGACAACGACGCCACGCTGGAGCGGTACGCCGACATGGCGGTGGCCCAGGCGCGCGCCGGCGCCCACGTCGTGGGGCCGTCCGGAATGATGGACGGCCAGATCGGCGTCATCCGCGACGCCCTCGACGCGGCCGGTCACGCCGACGTCGTCGTGCTCGCCTACTCGGCCAAGTACGCCTCCGGCTTCTACGGCCCGTTCCGCGAGGCCGTCGCCTCGACGCTGACCGGCGACCGCAACACCTACCAGCAGGACCCGGGCAACCTGCACGAGTCGCTGCGCGAGGTCGCGCTCGACATCGAGCAGGGCGCCGACATCGTCATGGTCAAGCCGGCGCTGCCTTACCTCGACGTCGTGCGGGCCGTCGCGGAGTCGGTCGACGTGCCGGTGTGCGCCTATCAGGTGTCGGGGGAGTACGCGCAGATCGAGGCCGCCGCCGCCAACGGCTGGATCGACCGCGACCGCGTCGTCCTCGAGACGCTCACCTCGATCCGCCGCGCCGGCGCGAGCTCGATCCTCACCTACTACGCCCTGCACGCGGCCGAGCTCCTGCGCCCCTGACCG
>JBDIAM010000057.1:0-13724 GCA_039812445.1 Piscicoccus intestinalis
GACTACCTGCAGCACTGGGTGAACCTCGGCAAGGAGCACGCCGACGCGATGCCCGAGGTCTTCCTCGTCAACTGGTTCCGTCGCGACGCCGACGGTGGCTTCGCGTGGCCCGGCTTCGGCGAGAACAGCCGCGTGCTCAAGTGGATCGTCGAGCGCCTCGAGGGGCAGGCCGACGCCGTCGAGACCCCGATCGGCCTGCTGCCGACCCCGGGTGCCATCGACACCGAGGGCCTCGACATCACCGACGAGCAGCTCGAGGCCGCCCTGCGCTTCGACCCCGAAGAGTGGCGTCAGGAGCTGCCGCTGATCCGCGAGTGGTTCGGCAAGTTCGGCGACAAGCTGCCGCCCGAACTCTCCGAGCAGCTCGACACCATGACGGAGGGCCTCGAGAAGGCCTGACCTGCACCGACACTGACGGCGCGGCTCCACCCGGAGCCGCGCCGTCGGCGTGTGCGGGCCTCCCCCGCGAGGTGGAGTCGTCGGGCGGAGACCGGATCGAGACTGCGGAGCCGGTTCGGTCTCGGGGCGGATCCGGCGCCGGCTGCGCGCTGGCACCGTGGAAGGCATGACTTCGAACGACCACACCGAGCAGATCAAGGCCACCGAGGCCACCGCGATGACCGAGGCGCCCCAGGCGACTGCGGCGCCCCAGGCGACTGAAACGACTGAGACGGCTGAGGCGCCCGGGGCCGCCGAGCGCCGCGAGCGCCGCGAGCGCGACGAGCGGAAGGCCCAGCGGCTGGGCATGGCGCGCACGTTCGGTCTCGACATCGTCGGGCCGATCGCGCTGTACCACCTGCTCACCAACCAGGGGTGGAGCGACGTCGCGGCGCTCGTCACCTCCGGGGCGCTGCCGGCTCTGGGCATCGGGCTCGACGTCGTGCGCGGACGCCGCATCGGCGGCCTGAGCCTGCTCGTGCTGGGCGGCATCGCGATCTCGATCATCGCGGCGCTGCTCACCGACGACCCCCGCTTCGTGCTCCTCGAGGGCGCGGTGACCTCGGCCGTCGCCGGAGTGTTCTCGCTGGCCACCCTCCTGTTCGGGCGCAGCCTCGTCGAGATGTTCGCCACCGGCGCCGCGCCGGAGGGCACCGAGCACTCGCTGCGCACGCGGGCCCTGTTCGAGCGCGACGACGTGCGCCGCTTCGCCCGCCGCGTCACGGTCGTCTTCGCCGTCGTCTTCTTCGCCTCCGCCGCCGCCCAGGCCGCGCTCGCGTGGTGGGCGCCGATCGGGCTCGCGTTCGCGTACAACCGGTTCGGTTTCATCCCCTGCCTGGCCGTCATCGCCGTCGGAGGCTGGGTGCTGTTTCGCCGGGCCCGCGCCCGCGGCGAGCTGGACTTTCCCGAGTGGGACGCGACCTCGAACGCTGCGCGACGACGTGAGAGCTAGGTCACAAATCGGTAATAGAGTCGGCCACCTCGCCCTATTCGCCCGAAAACGGCTGTTGCCTGGGTCCACCCGAAGGCGGCTGAAGACACCGGTCGTCCCGCTTCCAGAGAACGACGGGGGTCGCGCCACGTGTGGACTTTCCTCGCGGACCGCTGGGCTGACGTGTTGTACCGCTCGTTCCAACACGTCAGCCTTGTCGTGCAATCCGTGGCGCTGGCGACGCTCATCGCGCTCGCGCTCGCCGTGCTCGTCACCGCGATCGGCGGGCTGCGCTCGGCGGCCAACGCCGTCACGGCCGTCGGCCTGACGATCCCCTCGTTCGCACTGTTGGGCCTGGTCATCCCGCTCGTCGGCATCGGGATCATGCCCTCGGTCATCGCCGTGACCTTCTACGCGATCCTGCCGATCCTGCGCAACGCCGTCGTCGGGCTCGACGGCGTCAACCCGACGCTCGTCGAGTCGGCCCGGGGCATGGGGCTGAGCCCGATCGCGACCTTCCTGCGGGTGCGGCTGCCGCTCGCCTGGCCCGTCATCGTCGCGGGCCTGCGAGTCTCGACCCAGATGTCGATGGGCGTGGCCGCGATCGCCGCCTACGCCCTGGGCCCCGGCCTCGGCGGCTACATCTTCACCGGGCTGAGCCAGATCGGCGGGGCCAACGCCCTGAACTACGCCCTCGTCGGCACCGTCGGCGTGGTCGTTCTCGCGCTGCTTCTCGACGGCCTGCTCGTGCTGCTCGGCCGCCTGACCACCTCCAGGGGGATCCGTGACTGAGAACCACACCGGCGCGACCGCGACGCCACCGCCCTCCGCCTCCGGCCGCGACCGCGACCCCGACCCAGACCGCGGGGCCGGTCGCGGGGCCGGGCGCTCCGGCTCCGTCAGCGGCGGCGCGCTGTCGCTGCGCGACGTGACGAAGATTTACGACGGCCAGTCCACGCCCGCGGTCGACGCGTTGACCCTCGACATCCCGGCCGGCGAGATCGTCATGTTCGTCGGACCCTCCGGCTGCGGCAAGACGACGTCGCTGAAGATGATCAACCGCCTCATCGAGCCGAGCTCGGGCACGATCACGATCGACGGCGACGACATCAAGGGGCACAACGTCGACGAGCTGCGCCGCACGATCGGCTACGTCATCCAGGGCGGCTCGCTGTTCCCGCACATGAGCGTCGCCGCGAACATCGGCGTCGTGCCCGGCCTGCTGAAGTGGGACAAGAAGCGCATCGCGGCCCGCACCGACGAGCTGCTCGACCTCGTCGGCCTCGACCCGGCCCGCTACCGCGACCGCTTTCCCCGCGAGCTGTCCGGGGGCCAGCAGCAGCGCGTCGGGGTGGCGCGCGGCCTGGCCGCCGACCCGCCGGTCGTGCTCATGGACGAGCCGTTCGGGGCCGTCGACCCGATCACCCGACAGCGCCTGCAGGACGAGCTGCTGCGCATCCAGCGCGAGGTGCGCAAGACGATCGTGTGCGTCACCCACGACATCGACGAGGCGATCAAGCTCGGTGACCGCATCCTCATCCTGCGCGAGGGCGCCAAGATCGCCCAGTACGACACCCCCGAGACGATCCTGGCCGCCCCCGCCGACGATTTCGTCGAGGACTTCGTCGGATCGGGCTCCGCGCTGAAGCAACTCAGTCTCGCGCGGGTCGACGACCTGAGGATCGACGAGGTGTCCACCGCCCGCGTCGGCGAGCGGGTCGACCAGGTGCGCCGGCGCTCGGCCGGGAGCCCGTGGGTCGTCGTCGTCGACGACCGCGCCCGCCCGCTGGCGTGGGTGCGCGACCGGGCGCTGCGCGGCGAGACGATCACGCGGCCGAGCGGCCCGCCTCCGGCGATGCTCGACCGGCGCGCGACGCTCAACGACGCCCTCGACACCATGCTCGTCAACACGCACACCGGGGCGCTGGTCACCGGCGACCACGACGAGGTGATCGGCATGATCTCCTTCGACGCGGTCACCGAGCACATGCGCACGATGAACCGCGCCGCGCAGGAGCGCTCCGCGAGCAAGGACGACACCGACGGCACGCTGCCCGCCGATGAGCTCGAGGCCGAGCCGAACACCGAGGCGACCGAGGAGCCGAAGGAGCCGACGGAGCCGGAGCGGCGGCCGTGACCGCCACCCCCGACATCCAGCAGTCCCGCGGGTCGGGGCGCCTCGGGCTGCTCATCGGGCTCCCGGTGCTCGTCGCCGTCATCGGCGGCGGCTGGGCGATCTGGCGCGCCACCGCCGACCTCGACGACATCGAGGCCCGCGCGCTGTCGTGGGACCAGGTGGCGGCGCTGACCTGGCAACACGTCGTCATCACCGTCATCTGCGCGGTGCTCGTCGTCGCGATCGCCGTGCCGCTGGGGGTGCTGCTGACCCGGCCCGGCACCCGCCGCCTCGGCGGACCGGTCGTCGCGGTCGCGAACATCGGCCAGGCGGCCCCGGCCATCGGGCTGCTCGTGCTGCTCGCCATGTGGCTCGGGTTCGAGCCGAGCACGACGATCATCGGCCTCACCCTCTACGCGATCCTGCCGGTGCTGCAGAACACGATCGCCGGCCTCTCGGGCGTCGACCGGCAGCTCGTCGAGGCGGCCCGCGGGATGGGCATGTCGAAGAGCGCGGTGCTCCTGCGCGTCGAGCTGCCGCTGGCGATCCCGGTCATCATGGCCGGGGTGCGCACCGCGCTCGTGCTGCTCGTCGGCACCGCCACGTTCGCGACATTCGTCAACGCCGGAGGCCTGGGGCAACTCATCACCACCGGCATCACCCTGTTCCGCTACCCGGTGCTCGTCAGCGGAGCTCTCCTCGTGGCGCTGCTCGCGCTGCTCGTCGACTGGGCCGGGCGGGTGCTCGAGCTGCTGGCCCGCCCGAAGGGGTTGTGAGCGATGAACCACGACAGGGTTCGGGGCCGGTCGCGGCTGCGACGGCTCACGGTGGCGCTGGCCACCGCCGCCTGCATGGGCGCGAGCGCCGCCTGCGGGCTCGGCACCGCCGGCGGCTACTCCCCCAGCGGCCGGCTCGCGGGGCCCCTGGCCGGGGTGCCGAGCCTGGAGGGGCAGACGATCGCCGTCGGCTCGAAGAACTTCACCGAGCAGCTCGTGCTCGGCAAGATGCTCGTCATCCTGCTGCAGTCGGACGGCGCGACGGTGCGCGACTACACGAACATCCCCGGCAGCGCGAGCTCCCGGCAGGCCCAGATCGAGGGGCAGATCGACGTCGCGTGGGAGTACACCGGCACCGCGTGGATCTCGTATCTCGGCCAGGCCGAGGCGATCCCGAACGAGGCGCAGCAGTTCGCGGCCGTGCGGGACGCCGACGCGGCGCAGAACCAGCTCGTGTGGCTCAAACCGGCTCCGATGAACAACACCTACGCGTTCGCCACCCGGCAGGACACCGCGCAGCGGCTCGGCGTGCGCAGCCTCTCGGACCTGGCCAGGGTGCCGCCAGCCCAGCGCACGTTCTGCGTCGACTCCGAGTTCGCCGCCCGCAACGACGGCTTCCAGCCGATGCTGAGCACCTACGGGCTGACGTACGGCCGGGACGTCACCGACGCCAACGTCAGCCTCATGACCGAGGGCGCGATCTACGCGGCGATCGACTCCGGGCAGTGCACGTTCGGCGAGGTCTTCACCACCGACGGGCGCATCAAGTCGCTCAACCTCGCGGTGCTGGAGGACGACAAGAACTTCTTCCCGAAGTACAACGTGTCGGTCGTCGTGCGCCAGCAGACCCTCGAGCAGGCGCCGCAGCTGCGGCAGCTGCTCGAGCCGGTCACCGACGCGCTCACCGACGACGTACTCATCGAGCTCAACGCCCGGGTCGACGTCGACGGCGAGGAGCCGGTCGACGTCGCCTGGTCGTGGCTGCAGGAGGCCGGCTTCCTCACCGCCGGCTGAGGCTCACCGCCGGCTGAGGCTCACAGCCGGCCGGCGCGCAGGGCGTCGGCGAGTGCCTGCTGGGAGGCGCGCGGCCGTAGCGCTCCGCCGGCGCAGCCGGTGAGGCCGGGGCTGTGTCGGGTGGTGATCGCAGGGGCAGCGCGACCGGCGCGGCGCGGCCACGCCACGCGGATCGAGGGCAGCGACGGCAGGTGCGCGCTCATCACGAGTCCTGCGAGGTCGAGCCGGGCGCCTGCGGGATCGAGCCGGGGTTCTGGCCGGTCTGACTCTGACCCGTCTGACCCGTCGGCCCCATCGGCCCCATCTGGCCGGGCGGGGGAAGCTGCCCGCGACGCCCACCCGGCCCACCCGGCCCACCGCCCGGACCGCCCATGCGGCCCTGGCTCATCCCCGCGTCGGAGCCGGTGCCCTGCGGCACGGCGGAGGCGACCCCCGCGGTGCCGACGGTGGCGACGCCGATCGCCAGCGCCGCGACGATCGCGGTCTTCTTGCCGCTCCAGCGCGGGGGCGCCATCGCGGGCGAGGCCGGCACCGCGACCTGCGGCTGCGTGCCGGTCGGAACGTGCGTCGGCTCGGCCGACGGCGACTGCTGCATGACATCTCTCCTGTTCGGGACCGGGCCCGGACGGGCTCGGGTCAGCGCGTGCCGGGACGCGCCCGGGTCGGTGGAATCGCCGACGACACCCACACTCGGGCGGGAGGCTATGCGCCCCCTGTGCGGCCCGTAGCGGACCCCTGAGCGTTTCTCACTGCCCGAGACGACCGCCGTCCACGTCGGGAGAAAGCGTGAAATCCAGTGCTGCCCAGGGCAAATCGACTTACCGTCGAGTAGCTTTTGGCCTCTTTTCGACCGCTTCTTTACCGCGTGCGTACTCGCCGGCCTCGGGCGCGTAACGTCCGCTCGATATCCTGAGCGTCATGCTTGACAAACCGATCAGTAGCAACGGGGCGGTCCACCGGGGCCGCCCCGATCGCCGTCCGCTCTCGCTCGCCCTGCAGGGCGGAGGGTCGCACGGCGCGTTCACGTGGGGCGTGCTCGACCGTCTCCTGGAGGCCGACCGCTACCGGATCGACGCGATCACCGGCACGAGCGCCGGCTCCGTCAACGCCGTGGCCCTGGCTCACGGCCTCACCGTCGGCGACGCCGACACGGCCCGCGACACGCTGGCCCAGGTGTGGGAATCGGTCTCCATGCCGATGGACCTCATGCTCACCGGCAGCGACCAGCGGCCCTCGCTCAACCTGCTCGCCAAGGTCGGGCTCTCGATGACGATGGCGATGTCGCCCGGGCAGTTCAACCCGCTCGGGCTCGACCCGCTGCGCACGATCCTGACCCGGCACCTCGACATCGAGCGGCTGCGCACCGACCCGGCGGCGCCCGCCCTCTACCTCGCGGCCACCAACGCCGACACCGGGCGACTGCGCATCTTCACGAACGCCGACCTGACGATCGACGCGGTGCTGGCCTCGGCCTGCCTCCCGAGCGTCCACGAGCCGGTCGAGATCGACGGTGAGCGGTACTGGGACGGCGGCTATTCGGCCAACCCGCCGCTGCAGCCGCTGCTCACCGCCGGCCCGCACGATGCGCTCATCGTGCTCATCGTGCCGACCCGGCACGCCGGCACCCCGGTGCGGCCGGCCGCGATCCAGGCTCGCGAGTCGGAGTTCGCCTTCACCACCGCCTTCCTGCGGGAGGCCGAGCTCATGGCCGACGCGACGACCCGCGCGCGCCGCACCCGGTGGCCGTTCGGCGGCGAACTCGAACGCTCGCTGCGCCAGATGCGCTGGCACCTCATCGACGCGGAGGAGTACATCGCGACCCTCGACCCGCAGACCCGGGTCGTGACGCACCTGCCGTTCCTGCGCTCGCTGCGCGACGCGGGCCGCGACCACGCGACCGACTGGCTGAGCACCGGCGGCACGCACGTCGGCGACGCCTCGACGATCGACCTGCGCACCCTGCAGGCCGCGGTCTGACCCGCCCCCGGGCGCGGCCGGGCCCGGCTCATAGGTGACACACAGGAGTCGCATAGTCTCCCCTGACCGGAGCCGGGGTTCACTGGAGTCATGTCGAGCACAACCGGCCGCTCCAGCGCGAAGAGCCCCGTCCTGACCCGCCCCGACGGTTCCCCCGTGCGGGTGCTGGTCGTCGACGACGAGGCCAACCTCACCGAACTGCTGGGCATGGCCCTGCGCTACGAGGGCTGGGAGGTGCGCTCCGCCTCCACCGGGATCGCCGCCGTGCGGGCCGCCAAGGAGTTTCGGCCCGACGCCGTCGTGCTCGACATGATGCTGCCCGACTTCGACGGCCTCGAGGTGCTGCGCCGCATGCGCGGGGAGGACCCGAACATCCCGGTGCTCTTCCTCACCGCGAAGGACGCCGTCGAAGACCGCGTCGCGGGACTGACCGCCGGCGGCGACGACTACGTCACCAAACCGTTCAGCCTCGAGGAGATCGTGGCGCGGGTGCGGGCCCTCATGCGGCGCACGGCCGTCGTCGCCGCGGAGGCCGACCACCTGCTCGTCGTCGGCGACCTCACCCTCGACGAGGACTCCCACGAGGTGACGCGCGGCGGCGAGGCGATCAACCTCACCGCCACCGAGTTCGAGCTGCTGCGCTACCTCATGCGCAACCCCAAGCGCGTGCTCAGCAAGGCGCAGATCCTCGACCGGGTGTGGAACTACGACTTCGGCGGCCAGGCCAACGTCGTCGAGCTGTACATCTCCTACCTGCGCAAGAAGATCGACGCGGGTCGCGACCCGATGATCCACACACTGCGCGGCGCCGGCTACGTGCTCAAGCCGGCCGCCTGACCCATGACGCAGGGTTCGTCGGCCCAGGCCAGAGTCGTCGGCGGCGCCACCCAGGCCCCCCGGCCGCACCGGCGCCGGCTCCTGCAGGGGTGGAGCCTGCGGCGCAAGCTCGTCGCGTCGATGCTCGCGCTGTTCGTCGTCGTCAGCCTGCTCACCGGGCTCGGCACGCTGCTGACCATGCAGCGCTCCCTGGAGTCCGAGCTCGACCAGCAGGTCGTCTCGCAGTCCGGGCGGTTCCGGCCCGACATCGAGCCAGACGGTTTCCACGGCCGCGGGCCCGGGCCGGGGCTCGGCGGCGACTTCCTGCTGCTGCAGCTCGAGGGCGGGGTGCCGGTGGAGAGCGTCGCGTTCACTCGCGACGGCACGGCGACGGCCCTGACCTCCGCCCAGGTCTCGACACTGGCCTCCGCGGGGCTGAGCAACCGCCCCCGCACCGTCGACCTCGACGGCCAGCTCGGCCGCTACCGCCTCGTCGCCACGACCCGCGGCGGCTCGACGATCATCACCGGCCTGCCCACCGCGCGGCTCGACGAGAGCCTGGACCGGCTCCGCGAGCTGACCCTCGGCCTCGGCGTCGGGGGTCTGGTGCTGCTCGGCGCCGGTTCGACCTGGCTGATCCGCCGCAACCTGCGGCCCCTGGAGCGGGTCGCCGCCACCGCCACCCGCGTCTCGACGATGCCCTTGTCCAGCGGCCAGGTGCAGTTGGCGGAGCGGGTGCCGCAGGCCGATACCGACAGGCGCACCGAGGTGGGCCAGGTCGGCGCGGCCCTCAACGACCTGCTCGACCACGTCGACTCCGCCCTCACCGCCCGGCACGCCAGCGAGCAGCGGCTGCGCCAGTTCGTCGCCGACGCGAGCCACGAGCTGCGCACGCCGCTCGCGTCGATCCGCGGCTACGCCGAGCTGTCGCACCGCGAGCGCGAACCCGTGCCGCAGACCGTGCGGCACGCCCTCAACCGCATCGAGTCGGAGGCGGGCCGCATGAGCTCGCTCGTCGAGGACCTGCTGCTGCTGGCGCGGCTCGACGCCGGCCGGCCGCTGGAACGCGCGCCCGTGGACCTGACCCGGCTCCTGCTCGACGCCGTCAGCGACGCGCAGGTCGCCGGCCGCGACCACCACTGGCGCCTCGACCTGCCCGACGAGGCGGTCGAGGTCGTCGGCGATCAGGCCCGGCTCACCCAGGTCATCGTCAACCTGCTCGCCAACGCCCGCGTGCACACCCCCGCCGGCACGACGGTCACCGGGCGCGTGCGCCGCACCGACGTCTGCGGAGACGGTGTGGTCGGCGACGTCGTCATCGAGGTCGAGGACGACGGCCCCGGCATCGACCCCGACCTGCTCCCGCGCATCTTCGGCCGGTTCACCCGCGGCGACACCGCACGCGTGCGCGCCGGCGGCTCCACCGGTCTCGGCCTGTCGATCGTGCAGGCCGTCGCGCAGGCGCACCACGGTGGCGTCGATGTCGAATCCCGGCCCGGGCGAACAGTTTTCCGCGTCATCCTGCCCGGTGATGCCGCTGCGGCGTGAGCCGGACGACGGCCGCGACCGCCGCGTCGGCGAATCCGACCCCCGAACCCGGCCTTGCACGGCGCTGACCTCTTCATTAGCCTCGCCTAAGTAAGGTAAGCCTTTCCTCAGGGAAGCTCTTCGTCGTTCGCCGTTGCCCTCACTTCGCCTGCCCGACAAGGACATTCTGCCGTGACCCGCGCCGCCCGTCTCGCCCCCTTCGCCCTGGCCTCCATGCTGGCACTCACCGCGTGTAGCTCCGGCGCGGCCGAAAGCGGCGGCACCGCCTCCGAGGGGGGTGCGGGCACGATCACCATCACCGACAACAACGGTCAGGTGCAGGTGCCGACCAACCCGGCGCGGGTGGTCGCCCTCGACAACACCTCGTTCGAGACGCTGCACGCGATGGGCGTCAAGCCGGTCGCGGTGCCCAAGCGGCTGCTGCCGAACTCGATGCAGGCGTGGAACGACGACCCGGAGATCCTCGACGTCGGCACCCACACCGAGCCCAAGCTCGAGGTCATCAACGAGGCCGCGCCCGACCTCATCGTCGGCGGCAAGCGCTTCCTGCGGCACACCGACACCCTCAAGACCATCGCCCCGGTCGTCGACCTCGCGCCGAACGTCGAGCAGTCCGGCTACCTCGACAAGCTGAAGAACCAGACGACCGCGCTCGGCCAGATCTTCGGCCAGGAGGAGATGGCGACCCAGCTCGGCCAGGAGCTCGACACCGCGAGCCAGGCCGCCGCGCAGTCCACCACCGGGCAGTCCGTCTTCCTCGCCAACCACAACGGCGGCAAGATCGACAACGGAGCCGGTCGCATGGCGCCGCTCATCCAGCCGCTCGGCATGACCGACGTGTTCGCCGCCACCGACGAGCCCACGGGCGGCAGCGCCACCCCGGGTTCGGAGTCGGTGCACCAGGATTCGGGTCTGGCCCCGGAGACCATCGCGGCCGTCGACCCCGACTGGATGATCGTCATGGACCGCGACGCCGCCACCGCCGAGCCCGGCGAGACCGTCACCGCCGCCAAGGCCACCGTCGACGCCCAGCGCGCCTGGGCCAACACGACCTTCATGCAGCGCAACCAGGTCGTCTACCTCGAGCCCGACTTCTACACCACCGAGGGCATCCAGGCGTACACCCGGGCCTACCAGGCGATCAACACCACCGCCTCCCAGTGACGGGCAGCGCGTAGCCCATGCCCCTGAGCGCACCCACCCTCGCCAGGACCGCGATCGTCGCAGGCGTCGCGGTCCTGGCGGTGCTGTCGCTGGCCGTCGGCCAGTACGACATCTCGCTGACGTCCCTGTTCACCGGCGGCGACGCCGCGCAGATGTTCTCGCTGTCGCGGGTGCCGCGCACGCTCGCGCTCGTGTTCTCCGCGATCGCGATGAGCGTGTGCGGCGTCATCATGCAGATGATCACGCAGAACAAGTTCGTCGAGCCGACGACCGCCGGCACCAGCCAGTGGGCGGGTCTGGGCGTGCTCGTCGTGCTGCTCGTCGCGCCCGGCTCTCCGCCCCTGGTGCGGATGGGAGTGGCCAGCGTATTCGCCCTCGTCGGCACGCTGCTGTTCCTCGCCATCCTGCGCCGGGTGCGCTCGCAGACCCACGGCGCCCGCGGCTCGCTCGTCGTGCCGCTCGTCGGCATGATGCTCGGGGCCGTCGTCGGGGCGATCGTCACGTTTCTCGCGGCCCAGTTCAACCTGCTGCAGTCGATGGCCGCATGGCGCTCCGGCGGCTACTCCAGCATCGTCGCCGGCTTCTACGAGCCGCTGTGGGCGGTGCTCGTCGTCGCCGTGCTCGCGTGGATCGCGGCCGACCGGTTCACGGTCGTCGGCCTCGGGCGCGACATCGCCACCAACGCGGGCCTGAACTACGAACGCACGGTCTTCTACGGCACGTGCCTCGTAGCGATCGCCACCGGGATCACCGCCGTCGTCGTCGGGTTCATCCCGTTCCTCGGGCTCGTCGTGCCGAACATCGTCTCGATCCTGCTCGGCGACGACCTGCGCCGGAACCTGCCCTGGGTGGCCCTGCTCGGCGTCGCCCTGCTGCTCGCCTGCGACCTGGTCGGGCGCACGATCGTCGCGCCGATGGAGATCCCGGCGTCGGTGGTGCTCGGCGTCGTCGGCGCGGTCACCTTCATCGCCCTCGTCCTGCGGCAACGATCCAAGGCGGCCTGAGATGAGTCAGACCTCGTCCCGGCCGGTGTCCACGGCCCCCACCCCGGCTGCCCGGGCCGGCGCGCGCGAGGGCACCGGTTCGGCCTCCGTCTCCGGGGGGCGGCGCCGGCCCGCGCTGAGCCCGGCGGCCCGGCTCACGATCGTGGGGCTGCTCGCGGCCGCGGCGATGTCGCTGTTCCTGTTCGGATTCATCCGCGGCTCCTGGGAGTTCGCGCTGACGCTGCGCTCGGCGACGGCGGGCGCGATGCTCGTCGCGGCGTTCACCCAGGGCGTGGCGACCGTCATCTTCCACACGGTCACCGACAACCGGATCCTCACGCCGTCGATCATGGGCTTCGACTCGATGTTCGTGCTCATGCAGACGGTGCTGGTCACCCTCTTCGGCGGCACGGTCATCGCGCTGACCGACAACGTGACCGGGCTGCTCGCCCAGACCGCCGTCATGGTGCTGTTCGCGACCGCGCTCTACGGCTGGCTGCTCGGCGGGCGGTACTCGAACCTGTTCGTGCTGCTGCTCGTCGGCGTCGTGCTCGGCATGGCCTTCGACTCGATCTCGACGTTCCTGCAGCGGCTGCTGCACCCCACCGACTACGACCTGCTCGCGCTCAAGCTCTTCGGCCGCATGAACGCGGTGGAGCCGGTGCTGCTGCCGCTGGCGTTCGGAGTCTGTGCGCTCGCCGGGGTCGTCGTGTGGCGGCGCCGGCACGTCTACGACGCGCTGCTGCTCGGGCGCGAGGCGGCGACGAGCGTCGGCGTGCCGCACCGGCGCGAGCTGATCCTCGCGCTCGTGCTCGTCGCGGTGCTCGTGTCGATGTCGACCGCGCTCGTCGGGCCGCTGACGTTCTTCGGGTTCGTCATCGCGACGATCGCCTACGAGCTGGCCGGCACGTACCGGCACGCCTACGTGCTGCCGATGGCGGTCTGCCTCGGCGTCATCGCCCTGGCGGGCGGCCAGTTCATCCTCCAGCACATCTTCTACGCCGCCGGGTACCTCACGGTCATCATCGAATTCACCGGCGGCATCCTGTTCCTGGCCCTCCTGTTGCGAAAGCGCACCCGATGATCACGTTCACCGACGTCTCCAAGGCCTACGGCGACCTGCGGGTGCTCGGGCCCGTCTCCGACACGATCCCCGCCGGCGGCATCACCTCGATCGTCGGGCCCAACGGCGCCGGCAAGTCGACGCTGCTGACGATCCTCGGTCGCCTGCTCGACCCGAGCACCGGCAGCGTGTGGGTCGGCGACCTCGAGGTGGCCGCGACGAAGTCGACGGTGCTCGCGCGCCGGCTGTCGATCCTGCGCCAGGAGAACCACATCACCGCGCGGCTCACCGTGCGCGACCTCGTCGGCCTCGGGCGCTACCCGCACTGCAAGGGCCGGATGCGCCCCGAGGACGTCGCCCACGTCGACGCGGCGCTGGAGTTCCTCGACCTGCGTCACCTCGCCGGGCGGTTCCTCGATGAGCTGTCCGGCGGGCAGCGCCAGCGCGCGTTCGTCGCGCTCGTGCTCGCGCAGGACACCGACTACGTGCTGCTCGACGAGCCCCTCAACAACCTCGACATGCGGCACAGCGTCGACATGATGGGCCACCTGCGCCGCGCCGCCGACGAGATGGGCCGCACGATCGTCATGGTCATGCACGACCTCAACTTCGCCGCCGCCTACTCCGACCGCATCATGGCGATGGCCGACGGCCAGATCGTGCGGCACGCCCCCGTCGCCGAAGTCATGGACGAGGCGCTGCTGAGCGACGTCTTCGGCACCCCGATTCGCATCCGCGACATCGACGGCCGCCCCACCGCGATCCTCCCCCTCGCCAGCTAGCCCCCAACATCCCCCAACGACGCCCAACGTAAGGTGGCGCCCCTTTCAGCTCTAATGACGAGACGAATTGCGCCGTACGGCCCACATGTAGAACAACCAAAATGCTGATGTCACAG
>JBDIAM010000058.1:0-13510 GCA_039812445.1 Piscicoccus intestinalis
GACTGCTCGGACGGGGCGGCCGGTGCCGGCGTGGGCACGGCGCCTTGATCGGGCTCGCTGCTCTGCGTCATCGGTCGCTCCTTTCTGCTCGAGCGATCATATACCCCCTCCGGGTATGGCGGCGCGCGGCTGCCCGCGGAGCGGGAAGCCGGCACGGTCAGCTGTCACGGTTAGCCGGCGCGGTCAGCCGGCGCGTGGTCGGTTGCCGATGGGGGTTCCGTCGGCTCTGGACCATCTGACCTCGCCGTCGATGACGACGCCGATGAATCCGTACCGGTGCACGACGGTGTGGTGATGCCGGCAGAGCAGGGCGGTGTTGTGCCGGTCGGTCCGTCCGCCCATGAGCCAGCTGACCAGGTGGTGTCCGTCGCACCAGGCCGGTGGCATGGAGCAGCCGGGGAAGGTGCAGCCGCCGTCTCGCATGGCCAGGTAGGTGGCCAGTGCCGGTGTGATGAGCCGTTTTCCGCGGCCGAGGTCGAGGGGTTCGGGCCCGGTGCCGAGGACGGCGGGGATGATCTGGGCGTCGCAGGACAGGACGCGGATCTGGCCGGGGGTCAGGGTGTGGCCGAAGGCGGTGGTGCCGCAGCCGTGGTTGTGGTCGGTGCGGAATCCGGTGCCGCCGGTGCGTTCGCGGTGTGTGCGCACGAGGTCGGCGAACACTCCCGGTAGCGCCTCGGATTCCAGCCCGGCGACCAGGTCGGCGAGCTTGATGGTGACGACGACCTTGGCCTTGGCGCCGGTGCCGGGGGTGGCCTTGTCCGGCACCGCCGCGTGCGCCGCCAGCGCGACGAGCGCGTCCGCGCGGCGTTCACCCGCGGTGCGCAGGTCGGGCTCGGGCTTGCCGGCTCCCGCAGTGTCCGGCGTCCCGGCATCGTCTGTGTCGTCGCCGGCTGCGTCGGCGGCGGGCTTGGCCGGCTGCGGCGTGCTCAGCGCGTTGATCGCGGCGATCACCACAGCCGCCGACGCGGGGTCGAGCCGCACGCGCCCCTCGTACATCCCGGTGCGCGGGTTCAGCGTCAGCTCGGTGAAGTCACGCCGCTCGTACCGTCGTTCGCGTTCCTGGTACTCGCCTTCGGTGCCGTACTGCCCGATGAGCTGCTCTTCCATCGCGGCCAGCTCACGCCGGGTCACCCCGTGCGCGGCCAGGCCGATCAGCGCGTCTATGACCCCGTCCCAGGACTTCACGGTGATCGAGCCCTGCAGTCGCCGATAGGTCGCCGCGAGCAGCTCGGCGGCCTCGACCGTCACACGGCCCTCCAGCACCGCCTCGCGTAACGGCGCCGAGTCCTGCCGATCACAGATCCGCGCCAGCGTCCCCAACGCGCGCGCCCGGCACGGCGAGACGGGCGCTCCCGCCTCGACGTGAGACTGCTGCACCCAGGCCGGTACCCGCGGATGATCCGACTCCGCAATGACCCCACGGTCCTCGGCCTCCAAAACCACCGCCGCCTGCGCGGCACACGCCGCCGCCACCGCACCCGCCGCCGCGGCCGCCAGCTCCGGCAACTCATCGGACCCGACCCGCGCCAGCAGACCCGGCAGCCCCGACAACGCCGCGCGCGCCGCCTTCACCTGCGCCAGCAGCGCCTCCCCGACCGGCTGGGACGGCCCGCCTCCCGACACATCGACATCACCGGCCGGTGCCGCAGCACCGTCGGAGACGCCGACGTCAGGAGTGAAATCCATGCGACCAGGATATCGAACACACGTTTGTTGCGCAGTCGTTACTATTGGTCAAAACAGCAGTGCGAGAAGGGTATTCAAAACCGTTTCGGAGCCGATCGAAATCGCCTGGCAGGAAACGGAACTCACGGAGAGCCAGGGGGTGTGAGTTGGGTCACATCAGGATCGGCTCAGCGCCCGTCAGGCTCCAGAGGCGCCAGCAGCAGCCGCAGCGAGTCGGCGAGGGCGGTGCGATCGGCCTCCGACAACTGCGCCAACAGGTCGTGCTCGCGCTCGAGCAGGTCGCTCATCGCGGCGTCGACCGACCGCGCGCCGGCGTCCGTGAGGCGCACGCGCACGCCGCGGCGGTCGGAGGCGTCGCGATGCCGTTCGACCAGACCACGCCGCTCGAGGCGGTCGATGCGGTTGGTCATCGTGCCGCTGGTCGACAGCGTCTGCTGCACGAGCGTGCCGGGAGACAACTCGTAGGGAGCCCCGGCTCGGCGCAGGGCCGACATCACGTCGAACTCCCACACCTCCAGCCCGTGGCCGGAGAAGGCCTCCTTGCGGGCCCTGTCGAGATGGCGGGCGAAGCGGCTGATCCGCGAGAGTACGTGCAGCGGCTCGACCGGGAGCTGCGGGGCCTCGCGACGCCAGGCCTCGACGATGCGGTCCACCTCGTCGTGCGCGATGCCGTCGTCCATGCTCCGAGACTAGGCGACCAAGATGCTCGACATCGAAACATCCGGCGTGCCGACATCCGGCCTCCGGGCGAGGAGACGGTCAGCGGCCTTGTGCCCGCAGGTCGGCCTCGATGGCGGCGGCGGTTCGCTGCAGCGGCTCGAGCAGCTGCTCGACCGACTCCCCGTGGGGCGTCAGCACGCTCGTTGACACGTTGATCGCGGCGACGACCCGCCCGGCCCCGTCGTGCAGGGGAGCGGCGATGGACCGCAGCCCGAGTTCGAGCTCCTGGTCGACGACCGCGTAGCCGCGCTGCGCGATGACCTCCAGGTCTTCGCACAGCCGCTCGGGGTCGGTGACGGTCGACGGCGTGATCGGCGCGAGCTCGACCCGCTGCAGGTAGTCGCGCAGCTGCTCCTGCGTGAACCCCGCGAGCAACACCCGCCCCATCGACGTGGCGTACGCGGGAAAGCGGGTGCCGACCCGGATGGATACCGCCATGATCCGCCGCGTCGCCTGCCGAGCCACGTAGACGATGTCGTCCCCGTCGAGCACCGCCACCGAGGTGGACTCCTGGAGTCGGGCCGACAGCTGCTGCAGGTGCGGCTGAGCGACGTCGGGCAGCGACTGACTCGACAGGTAGGCGTACCCCAGCCGCATGACCTGCGGGGTGAGGGAGAAGTCGCGGCCGTCGCTGCGCACGTAGCCCAGGTGTTCGAGGGTGAGCAGGAAGCGGCGGGCCGCGGCACGGGACAGCTCGGTGCGGCGGGCGACCTCCGACAGCGTCATCGACGGGTGCTCGGCGTCGAAGGCGGCGATGACCGCCAGACCACGCGCGAGCGACTGCACATAGCCCCCGTCGTCCGGTGCGTGCGCATCCGCGTCGCCGGCCACCCCCGCCTGCCCTGTCGCGGAGGTGCCGGTGCCGCGGCTGCGCATGGTCATGACACCGGCTCCAGCTGCATCCCCATGCGTTCGCTCAACTCCTGCATCCCCACACCGTATGTCTCCCGCACCCGCACGACGCCGTCGCCGAGCACGAAGACCGCGTCGGGCGTGTACACCCTTGTGACACAGTTGACTCCGGTGGCGGGGTAGGTGAGCTCGGACACGAGCTTGCACGTGCCGTCCCGGGCGAACAGCGTCATCATCACCCAGGTCTCCTTGGCGCCGATGGCCAGGTCCATCGCGCCGCCGACGGCGGGAATCGCATCCGGCGCGCCGGTCGACCAGTTCGCCAGATCGCCACCGACCGAGACCTGAAAGGCGCCGAGCACGCACACATCGAGGTGACCGCCGCGCATCATCGCGAAGGAGTCGGCGTGGTGGAAGTACGCGGCGCCGGGCAGTTCGGTGACGGGCACCTTGCCGGCGTTGATGAGGTCGGCGTCGACCTCGTCGCCATGGGCCTCCGCGCCCATTCCGAGCATGCCGTTCTCGGTGTGCAACGTGACGTGCTGCTCGGGCTGCAGGTAGTTGGAGACCGAGGTCGGTTGCCCGATCCCGAGATTGACGAACGAGCCGGCGCGAATGTCACCGGCGACGAGGCGGGCCAGCCCCTGCTTGTCCAACGTGGTGGTCATGGCGTCCTCCTCAGGCGCTCAACGGGGTGGCGGGGTTCGGGATCTCGACGACCGTGTCGACGTAGATGCCTGGGGTCACGACGATTTCGGGATCGATGCCGCCGGCGTCGACGACCTCGCTGACCTGCACGACGGAGCGGTCCGCGCCCGCGCACATGATCGGGCCGAAGTTGCGGGCCGTCTTGCGGTACACGAGGTTTCCCACGCGATCCGCCCGCAGCGCCTTGACCAGCGCCACGTCGGCCGTCAGCGGCGCCTCGAGCACGTAGCCGCGGCCGTCGATGATGCGGGTCTCCTTGCCCTCCGCGAGTTGCGTGCCGTAGCCGGTGGGCGTGAAGAAGCCGCCGATCCCGGCGCCGCCGGCCCGGATCCGTTCGGCGAGCGTGCCCTGCGGCACGAGTTCGAGCGCGAGTTCGCCTGCGCGGTAGGCGGCGTCGAAGTGGTGGCTGTCGTGTTGGCGCGGAAAGCTGCAGATCATCTTCGCGACCTTGCCGGCCGCGATGAGAGCCGCCAGCCCGGTGTCACCGTTGCCGGCGTTGTTGTTGATCACCGTGAGGTTGCCGACGCCGCGGTCGATGAGCGCCTCGATGAGTTCGACGGGCTGGCCGGCGGTGCCGAAGCCGCCGATGAACACGGTGTCACCGTCGTTGACGCAGGCCACGGCCTCCGCGGCGGTGGGAGCGAATGTGGTTGTCACGCTGTCTCCTTCGAAGGGGTCGCGGGTGAGGCGACGTTCTCGAGCACGACGGCCAGGCCCTGACCGACGCCGATGCAGATGGCCGCGACGCCCCAGCGGCCGCCCTCGGCCTGCAGGCGCCGGGCGAGGGTGCCCAGGATGCGGGCGCCGGAGGCGCCGAGCGGGTGGCCGATCGCCAAGGCCCCGCCCCACGAGTTGACCCGCTGCGGGTCGACGTCCCAGGCGTCCAGGCAGGCCAGGGACTGCGCGGCGAACGCCTCGTTGAGTTCGACGGCGTCGACGTCGCCCCAGCCGATGCCGGCGCGGGACAGCGCCAGGTTCGCGGCCGCGACGGGCGCGTACCCGAAGTACTGCGGCTCGTTGGCGGCCGCGGCGCGCCCGGCGATCCGGGCGAGCGGCGCGCTGCCGAGCCGCTGCCCGCCGAGCTCGCTGCCGAGCCACGCCGCGGAGGCGCCGTCGGACAGCGGGGACGAGTTGCCGGCGGTCACCGTGCCGCCCTCGGCGCGGAACACCGGCCTGAGGCAGGCCAGCGACTCCGGGGTGCTGTCGGGGCGGATGCCCTCGTCGCGGGTCAGCGGCTCGCCCTTGCGCGGCGCGGGGCCGGGCACGACGAGATCGGCGTAGCGTCCCTCGTCCCACGCGGCGGCGGCGAGCCGGTGTGAGCGGGCGGCGAACTCGTCCTGGCGTTCGCGGTCGACGCCGTACTTCTCACGCAGCTGCTCGGTGGCCTCGCCGAGGGAGACGGTCCACTGCGACGGCATCGCCGGGTTCACCAGGCGCCACCCCAGGGCGGTGTTCGCGGCCTCGAGGTTGCCTGCGGGGTAGGGGCGTTCGGTCTTCGGCAGCACCCACGGGGCGCGGCTCATCGACTCCACGCCACCGACGAGCACGACGTCGGCCTCGCCGGTGGCGATCTGGCGGGACGCGATGATCGCGGCGTCGAGGCTCGAGCCGCAGAGCCGGTTGACGGTCGTGCCGGGAATGCTCACCGGCAGGCCGGCGAGCAGAGTGGCCATGCGGGCCACGTTGCGGTTCTCCTCGCCGGCGCCGTTGGCGTTGCCGAAGACGACCTCGTCGATGGTCGCCGGGTCGAGTTCCGGCATGCGGCGCACGCTTTCGCGCACGATGTGGGCGGCGAGGTCGTCGGGTCGGATGCCGGCGAGGGCGCCGCCGAACTTGCCGAACGGGGTGCGGACGGCGTCGTACAGGTACGCCTCGTGTGCCTGGGTCATCGGTTCTCCTCGCTGTGCGGGTCGACGTGCCGGTCGGCATTCGGGTCGTGCTCGGCGTTCGTCGTCGAGTCCTCTTCGGCCAGCACGCGGCTCGCGATCTTGAACGCCGTGTTGGCGTGGGGCACGGAACAGTAGATGGCGCTCTGCAGCAGCACCTCGACGATCTGCTCACGGGTCATGCCGTTGCGCCGGGCGGCGCGCACGTGCATCGCGAGCTCGTCGTGGTGACCGCCGGCGACCATCGCGGTGAGGGTGATCGCGCTGCGGGTCACCCGGTCGAGTCCGGGGCGGGTCCAGATCGCGCCCCACGCGTATCGGGTGATGAATTCCTGGAAGTCGCGGGTGATCTCGTCGATCGAGGCGTTGGCCTTGTCGACGTGTTCGGCGCCGAGCACCTCCCGGCGCACCGCCATGCCGGCGTCGTAGAGCTGCGCGAGCGTGGCCTGCGGCACGGCCGCGCCGCTGCCGTCGAGCGCGCCGCCGCCGACCGCGCCCCGCTCGTCGAGACCGCCGAGGTCGCTCAGCCCGAGCATCCCGGCCAGCGCCGCCGCGGTGAACGCGGGGTCCTCGGCGGGCGCGAGGTGCGCCACCCCGGAGGCGGTGAGCCGGCGCCCGGAGCGCACCCCGCGGGCGACCTGCTCGGCCAGGGCCGGCGGCGCGACCGCGTCGAGTTCACCGGCGATCGCCAGCACGGGGTCGCTGATGCCGCCGAGTCGCGCGGTGACGTCGTGACCGGCCAGCGCCTCGCAGCAGCGGGCGTACGACTCGTCGTCGGTGCGCGACAGGCTGCCCAACAGCCTCCCGCCGAGGGTGGCCTCCCGCTCGAGCCAACCCGGCGCGAACCACCGTCCCGCGGAGGCGGTGACCAGGCTCGACGTGCCCTGGGTCCGGACCGCGGCGGCCCGTTCGGCCCAGCTCGCCGGCGTGCCGAGCGCGGCGCCGGAACAGATGACGGCGATGCCGTCGAAGAGCCCGGGGTGGCGCAGTCCGAGTTCGAGCCCGGTGGCGCCGCCGAGGGAGTCTCCCGCGTAGTAGCGGCCGGCGGGGGCCGGCACGTCGCGGGCGAGCGCCGCGACGGCATCGGCGAGGTCGGTGACGGCGAACGCGGCCTCGGCCCGGGGCGAGCGGCCGTGCCCGGGCAGGTCCCAGGCGATGAGGTGCACGCGGTCGGCCAGCAGCGGCACGACCCGCTCCCACAGGGTCTCGGCGTCGGTGCCGAGGGAGGCACCGAGCAGCAGCACCGGCTTGGGCGGTGCGCCCGGCGGGGCGGGCGCGGAGAGCTGGGTGGCGGTGAGCACCGGCAGCGGGGTTGCGGTCATCGGTCCTTCCTCGGGCAAGGCTCACGCGGGGCGCGTGGCGGGTGGGTCGTGTGCGGCTCGGCGGGCCGATCGCGCTGGCCGTCAGGAGCGGGTGCTGCGATCGGCGTGGCGGCGAACGAGTTCGTCGACGAGTTCGCCTGCCTCGCCGAGGTATCCGGCCGGGTCGAGGGCTGGATGGGAGGCTTCGGAATCCGGCTCCGAAGGCTCCGGGGCCGGTCGGGAGAGCGCGGCGCGCTCGGCGAGCACGTCCGGAAGCGAATCGTCGAGGTTGCGGCGCAGCGCGTCGACATCGACGCGCAGGCCGCCGGTCAGCTCCTGCAGGAGCGCGGCGACACCGTCGGTCAGGCGCAACAGCTCACGAAGCGCCGGCCATTCGGCGTGCCACGCACCGTCGGGCCGCTCGTCGGCGGCCTGGCCCGCGGCGGTCGCCACGGTGGCGAGCAGCCCCGGGGCGCTCATCGCCGCGCTGCGGATCGTCACCGACAGCACCGGGTTGTGCTTGTGCGGCATCGCGGAGGATCCGCCGCGGCCGGGCGCGACCGGCTCCGCGAGTTCGCCGATCTCGTTGCGGGAGCCGGTGACGACGTCGGTCGCCAGGGTGCCGGCCGCGGCCACGACGGCGCTCAGCGCCGACGCGAGCCGCAGCACCGGGCCCCGAGTCGTGTGCCAGCCGGGGGCGGCGACCAGGCCGAGGCGGTCGGCGAGCCGCGCGCGGAGCTCGGCGGCGCTGGTGTCGGCGGCGGTCAGGTGCAGCCGCGCGACCAGCGACGCGCTCGTGCCGGCGGCCCCGGCCCACTGCACGGGCAGGCCCGCGCGCACGAGGCGCAGGTCGGCAGCGGCGGCCGACATACCCTCGAGCCAGTTCGCCGCGCGCAGCCCGAAGGTGCTCGGCAGCGCGTGCTGCCCCAGCGACCGCGCCACGCACAGGGTGTCGCGGTGGGTGATCGCCAGCGTGGCGAGGTGGTCGCACGCGGCGTCGAGGCGGGGGAGCAGGTCGTCGATGACCCGCGTGGCCACGAGCATGAGCGCGGAGTCGATGACGTCCTGGCTCGTCGCCCCCAGGTGCACGACCTGCGCCTGCGCGGGCGCCGACTGCGCCAGCTGCGCCCGCAGATCCGACAGCAGCGGGATGAGGGGGTTGCCACCCAGCGGCGTGCGCGCCGCGATCGACCCCAGGTCGTACGCCCCCGCCTCCCACACGCCCGACGCCGCCAACGTCGCTGAAGACTGCGTGTCGTGGTCGGAACTGCAGTCCGGACCGCAGTCCTGACCACGACTCGCAGTTCTCACGGTCGTTGGTGCGGTCGTTGGCGCGCTCGGCGCGGGTGCCGGCGCGGTGGTGGGCAGCGACGTGGCGAGGCAGATCTCGAGCCAGGCGCGTTCGACGTCGAGCATCGCCTGGAGCACGGCGGTGTCGTCGCACAGCTCGGCCGCGGCGCTGCCGGCCCAGGCGGGGTTGAGCAGGCCGACATCGCCGGAGCGCGCGGAGCCGGTCATGACACCTCGCCGCCCGAGGTGCTCGCCCAGTAGTCGAGAAAGACCGTCTCGTTCTCGCCCTGCAGGTGCACGTCCCAGCGCAGGGCGCCGGAGGGCTCTCGGGTGGCCACGAGCGTGGCTCGTTCGGTCTCCGACAACGACGACAGCAAAGAATTCTGTGCGTGTGCGGCGCCGTCTTCGGGCAGGTAGACGCGGGTGTGCAGCTTGTCGAGCAGGCCGCGCGCGAAGATCGCGACGCTGAAGTAGCGCGCCGAGCCCGGCGTTACGACCCCCGGCTCGACGGTCGTGAACGAGTAGCCGCCGACGTTGTCGGTGCCGGTGCGGCCCCAGCCGGTGAATGTGTGGCCGTCTCGCAGCAAAGAACCGTCTGCGGTCGGCACGGCGCCGGTCGCGTCGGCCTGCCACAGCTCGAGCATGGCGTCGGGGATCGGCTGTCCGTGACCGTCGTAGACCGTGCCGTACAGGCGGACGGAGCCGGGTGAGCCGGGCGGCACGAGGTGCTCGCTGCGTGCGAAGGGCAGCGCGAACCCGAAGAACGGGCCGACGGTCTGGCCGGGCGTGGGTGTCAGGTCGCGGGGCGAGTCGCTCATCGGTGGTCTCCGTCCGCGTGGTTCGAGTGGTCGTCGCCGGCGAGGGTGTCCCGTTCCAGGAGCGTGCGGCGGCTGCCGGTCAGCACGATGTCCCAGCGGTAGCCGGTGCACCATTCGTGCCGGGTGACGTCGTGGTCGTACGTGGCGACGAGCCGGTCCCGAGCGTCCTGGTCGACGATCGACTGGTAGATCGGGTCGAGCGCGAACAGCGGGTCGCCGGGGAAGTACATCTGGGTGACCATGCGCTGGGTGAAGTCGGTGCCGAACAGGGAGAAGTGGATGTGCGCCGGTCGCCACGCGTTGTGGTGGTTCTTCCAGGGGTAGGGGCCCGGGCGGATGGTCGTGAACGCGTACGACCCGTCGTCGCCGGTCAGGCACCGCCCGACGCCGGTGAAGTTCGGGTCGAGCGGCGCGGGGTGTTGGTCGCGCTTGTGCACGTAGCGCCCGGCGGAGTTGGCCTGCCAGATCTCGACGAGCTGACCGCGCACCGGCCGGCCGTCGCCGTCGAGGACGCGTCCGGTCACGACGATGCGCTCGCCGAGGGGCTCGCCGCCGTGCTGGATCGTCAGGTCGGCCTCCAGCGGCGAGACGTCGCGGTGCCCGAATGCGGGGGAGTGCAGCTCGATGGTCTCCGGGTCGACCGCGCGGGGAGACTTCGTCGGGTGCCGCAGGATGCTGCTGCGGTACGGCGCGAAGTCGACGCGCGGCCGCGTCTCCGGCGGCGCGCCCGCGGCGACCGCCTCCCGGTAGGCCCGATGCAGCGCTGCCATCTGCTCATCGATCTCGGCCTGCGTGCTCGTCGCGGAGTCCGATGAGGTGATGACCTTGGCGTCGTCGAAGTTCTCTTCCACTGCATGTCCTTTCGAGGAGGCGTGGCGCGCGGGGGCCGCGCGGGGCGAAGAGCGGGTCAGGTGGCAGGCGGAGCCGGTGTGGCCGGCTCCGCCTGCAGGCGCGTCACATGCTGCGAGGCCAGCCGCACGGGGGCGTTGGCGGCGCCGAATCCGTCGTAGCCGTGGGCGCGCTGGACGATCTCGACGAAGAACTCGCCGACCGAGGGCGTGAACATGTGCAGGTATTCGCCCTGATCGTCGCGGTCGTAGAGCAGGTCGAGTTCGCGCAGCGTGGCGAGGGCCTGTGGCGTGAGCTCGAACCGGGCGGCGAGGTCCTCGTAGTAGTTGGCGGGCACCGGTAGCGGAGTCAGCCCGCGCGCCCGCGCCCGCCGGGCGAAGGCGACGAGGTCGGGGCAGGTGACCGCGACGTGCTGGGCGCGGCCGATGCCCGGCCGGGTGCCGATCGGGCGTCGCGCCATCGGCGGCGCGACGTCGAGGGCCAGGGTGACGGACCGGTCCGCGGTGCGCATCACCTGGCTGCGCACGAGGCCGATCGGGCTGGCGAGGTCGATCGACGGCAGCGGCTCGAGCCCGAGCGCGGACGACAGGAACAGCAGCCCTTCCGGCTGGTGCTGCCAGGGCTGGTCGAGGTTGATGTGGTCGATGCGATTCGACTCGCCGGGATCGCGGCGCGTGGCGAGGTGGGCTCGCGGGTCGTCGGCGGCCACGGCGAACTGCCCCGCCCACGTCGCGTCGGGGCCGGTGAAGAAGATCTGTGTGCCGTCCGGGGCGAGCACGCCACCGGGCGCGTCGCCTGACGGGCCGCTGTCAACGGGCACTCCGGGCACCATGAGCTCGGCGGCACGGGCCAGCGAACGGGCCGGGTCGTCGACGCGCAGCCCGATGCCGGTGAGGGCCGGGCGCCCCTGCGGGGTCGGGGCCTCGTGCAACACGACCCGAGCCCCCGCGAGCGTCCACAGTCGCATCGGGCGGGTGGGGTGCGTGCCGGAGTAGGAGAACCCCAGGTGGGCGAGCACCTCGTCGAGCAGCTCCAGCCCCTCCTGCCCGCGCACCTCGACGAAGTCGACGCCGGTCGGCGGCCCGACTGGCGTGAGCCGGCGTAGCGGCACCGCGGCCGCGGGGGCGTCGGCCGCGCCGGCGGTGCCCTGCAGCCGTTCGGCGGTCTGCTCCTCCAACCAGCGCAGCGAGCGCATTCCGTCGGCGGCGGTGCGATCGACGTCGGTCTGCCGGAACGTGTCGTTGAAGACCTCCAGCGAGATCGGGCCGCGGTAGCCGGCGCGCAGCACGCGCCCCAGGAAATCGGGCACGTCCCAGCCGCCCTGGCCGGGGAATACCCGGTGGTGGCGGCTCCAGCTGAGCAGGTCCATGCGCAGCAGCGGCGCGTCGGCCAGCTGCACGAACTCGATCTTCTCGGCGGGGATCTTCTCGATGTCGCGCGGGTCGTCGCCGCGCGAGGAGATGTGGAAATTGTCGAGGCAGATGCCGACGTTGGGGTGATCCGCCCGGCGCACGAGCCGCCACGCGTGCTGGTAGGTGTTGACGAAGCGGCCCCAGGCCAGCGCCTCGTACGCGACCCGCACGCCGTGCTCGGCCGCGAGTTCGCCGAGCCGGTGCAGCTGCTCGGCGGCCAGGCCGTCGTCGTCGATCGTGGCGGTGCCGACATTGCTGCACACGAGGATCGCCGGGATGCCCAGGCGGTTCATCAGCTCGAACTTGTGCCGCGCCCGGCGCAGGTTGTCGGCGAAGGCGGCCGGACCGACTCCCTCGATGTCGCGAAAGGGCTGGTACAGGTCGAGCGTGAGCCCGAGCGAGGTGGCCAGATCGCGCACCTGCTCGGGCGTGCGGGTGGAGGCGATGAGGTCGGGCTCGAACAGCTCCGCACCGTCGAAGCCGGCTGCGGCACTGGCCTGCAGCTTCGCCTCCAGGGTTCCGGACAGGCTGACGGTCGCGATGCTGGTGCGCATGCACCTCAGTGTCCTGGAGTGGCTGCCCGGGCACCGCGGTGTTGCATGCGTCCGCGGGCGCGCCGGCTTGCGGTACGCCCTGATTCGCGCCCCACGCTGTCTCGTCGCGCGCATGCCACACCTCCCTTGGTTGCGTACGCAAGCCTAGAAGGTGTTCGCTATAAGCACAAGTGTTCGCAGAGCGAACATCTTGAGGGTGTCAGTCGGGACGGGCGGTCCGCAGTGTCGGCTTGGCCTCCATTCCGCTGAGCCCGTTCCAGGCGAGGTTGACCAGGTGTGCCGCCACGTCGGCCTTGTTGTACCGCCGCGAGTCGAGCCACCACTGGCCGGTGAGCGCGACCATCCCGACGAGCATCTGCGCGTAGACGGGAGCGGCCCGCGGGTCGAGCCCACGGCGCTTGAACTCGGCGGCGAGCAGGTGTTCGACCTGGGTCGCGATGTCGGAGATCAGGCTGGCGAAGGAGCCGGTGGACTGGCCGGTGGGGGAGTCGCGCACGAGGATGCGGAAGCCGTCGGTGGAGTTCTCGACGTAATCCAGCAGCGCGAGCGCGGCGAGCTCGACCAGGCCGCGCGGGCTGGTGTGTTCGGTGGTGAGGGCCTCGGTGATGGCGTCCAGCAGCGTGCGGATCTCGCGATCGACCACGACGGCGTACAACCCCTCCTTGCCGCCGAAGTGCTCGTAGACGACGGGCTTGGACACGCCCGCCTTCGCGGCGATCTCCTCCACGGTGGTGCCCTCGAAGCCGCGATCGGCGAACAGGGTCCGCCCGATCCGGATGAGCTGCTCTCGTCGTTGTTTCCCGGTCATCCGGGAGCGTCCGCCGGTGTCTCGACTCACCCCTCCATCTTGCCCCGCCCGCGCGGGAACGCTCAGCGAGGCGGGAACGGCTGCGAGAACGGCTCCCCGGGTAGGAATCGAACCTACGTCGCTTGTCCTGATTCAAAGTCAGGCGGGCCCTGCCAGCAGACCAACCGGGGACGGTCGCCCGGGCGGTGGCGGCGATGGGCCGACCCGGGGCTCTCGTCAGGGTAGTCGACCGCGCTCGGGGCGCGGTGCACCCGCAGCGATCGCCACGAGCGCCGACCGGCTATCGCCGCGACATCGGAGCACGACGTGGCCGGCAGGCCCGTCGGTTCGGCCCGCTCCGGGCGCACTCAGCCAGTTCCTTTGTCTCCCAAGACGATTGCCGAGAAGCCGACAGAGATGCAGGTCACAGGACTTTTGTCCGATGTGCGTTCGGATCAATAAGTGTCCACCTTCGGCAACGCCGTCGGCGACTGGTTCTTCATGATCAGCCTGCTGCTCATCGGCATCGCGTTCCTCGCCGGCGCGGGCCTGCGGCTCGCCGGCGTCGGCGGCGCCCTGCTCATGCTGTTCATGTACGTCGTCGCGCTGCCGCAGCCCTCGGCCATGGTCGACGGCGAATTCGTCCG
>JBDIAM010000059.1:0-13507 GCA_039812445.1 Piscicoccus intestinalis
CTCGAGCGCAACGCGTGGGACGGCCGCTGGTACCGGCGCGCGTACTTCGACGACGGCACCCCGCTGGGGTCGGCGTCGAACACCGAGTGCCGCATCGACGCGATCGCGCAGAGCTGGGCGGTGCTCTCCGGCGCCTGCGACCAGGGCCGCGCCGAACAGGCGATGGACGCGGTGCACACCCACCTCGTCGGCGCCGACGGCGTCGTGCGGCTGTTCACGCCGCCGTTCGACCTCGGCGAACACGATCCCGGCTACATCGCCGCGTACCCCCCGGGCGTGCGCGAGAACGGCGGGCAGTACACCCACGGCGGCACCTGGTCGATCTTCGCGGACGCCGCACTGGGCCGCGACGACCGCGCGGGCGCGTTGTTCGCGACGATCAACCCCATCAACCACGCCCTCAACCGGCGGCAGGCCGACACCTACCGGGTCGAGCCGTACGTCGTCGCGGCCGACGTGTACTCGGTCGCGCCGCACGTGGGGCGCGGCGGGTGGACCTGGTACACCGGCTCCAGCGCCTGGCTGTACCGGGCCGGGATCGAGGCCGTGCTCGGCATGCAGCGGCAAGGGTCCGCGGTGCGGCTCACGCCGTGCCTGCCCCCGTCGTGGCAGCGGGCCACCGTCTCGTACACCGTCGGCGACAGCCGCTACGACATCGAGTTCGTCACCCGGGGGCGGGCGCCGCGCGCGGTCACCCACGTCGAGCTCGACGGGGCCCGGATCGTCGGTGACACGTTCATGCTCCAGGAGGACGGGCGCGTGCACACCGTGCGCGTGCTCATCACCGGCGTGGACGAGTCGGGCGCGCCGATCGCCGCGTCGCTCGAGGGAGCCTCCCCCGACGGCTCGCAGGCCGGGTCGGATGTCGGGTCGCTGTTCGGGGCCGGTGAGGTCGTCGACGGGACTGTGGTCGACCGGAGTGCGGTCGACGGAACTGTGGTCGACGACGAGCCGGGCGGGCTGGTCCCGGCCGGGGAGCCGGGCGAGCGCCGGACGGAGGGCCCGGAGCCGGTGACCTGACCCGAACTGACGCGCGGGCCGAACCTGTTCGTCAGCGAGGTGTTCGCCGGAGCCGGAATACCGGGGCCGGGGGGCCGGGTTGGCACCCCCATGCGCGTCATCGGAGTGACAGAGTTCTCGGGCCCGCAGGCCCTGACCGTGCACGAGGTTCCCGAGCCGCACGCCGGCCCGGGCGAGGTGCGGATCGCGGTGAAGGCCGCGGCCGTCAGCCCCACCGACACCAACCTCGTGGCCGGCCTGTACGGCAGCGGCGAGCTACCGCCTCCGCACGTGCCGGGCATGGACGCCGCGGGCGTCATCGACGAGGTCGGCGAACCGACTCCGGACCTCGACACCTCCGGATGGCACGTCGGCGACGAGGTCATGGCCATCGCCCTGCCGCAACGCGGCCACGGCGGCGCGTACACCGAGTACCTCGTGGCCGACGCCGACTCCCTCGCCCACATCCCCGCGGGCGCCTCGCTCGAGCAGGCCTCGACGCTGCCGATGAACGGCCTCACCGCCGTGCAGGCCCTCGACAAGCTCGGCCTGGAGCCGGGTCAGGTGCTGGCCGTCACCGGCGCCGCCGGCACCCTCGGCCGGTACGTCATCGCCCTCGCCAAGCAGCGCGGCCTGACGGTCATCGCCGAGGCCGCCGACACGGACCGCGACCTCGTCTCGGCCGCCGGGGCCGACCACATCGTCGCCCGCGGGGACGACGTCGCCGACCGGATCCGCGCGATCTACCCGGCCGGGGTCGACGGGCTCGTCGACGCCGCGGTGCAGAACGAGCTGGCGCTGCCGGCGGTGCGGCCCGGCGGACGCCTCGCGACCGTGCGCGGCTGGGGCGGCGTGCCGGGCAGCGACGTAAGAGTGGAACCCGTCTTGGTGTTCGACGACTACCACCGCGGCGACGCCCTCGACGCCCTGCGCCGCGCGGTCGAGGACGGCGTGCTCACCCTGCACGTCGCCGACACCCTGCCCGCCGAGCGGGCCGCCGACGCCCACCGCCGGCTGGCGCAGGGCGGCACGCGCGGTCGACTTGTGCTGACCTTCTGAGTCATTTCGTGTCGGCTGATTGATACAGGATCGGGCCCCGGCGCCAGGTGGCGTCGGGGCCCGATCCTGTGCGGGACGACCGGCTCAGCCCACCGCCGCCTGGGGCGGCAGCACCCCCGTGGCCAGCAGCACGACGAGCACCGCGCCGAGCGCGAGGCGGTAGTACACGAACGGCATGAAGTCGTGCGTCGAGATGTACCGCAGCAGCCACGCGATGATCGCGTAGCCGATGGTGAAGCTCACGGCGGTCGCGGCGGCGATCGGCCCCCAGTCGGGGGTCACCGGGTCGGACGAGATCTTGAACAGCTGCTGGAAGCCCGACGCGAGCACCGCCGGGATCGCCAGCAGGAACGAGTAGCGCGCCGCCGCCTCCCGCTTATAGCCCATGAACAACCCGCCGGCGATCGTGCCGCCGGAGCGCGACACCCCGGGGATCAGCGCGAGCGACTGCCACAGGCCGAACTTCAGGCCGTCCTTGACGGTGAGTTCGCGCAGCTCCTTGACGTGGGAGGCGGTGCGGTCCGCGTAGCCGATGACGAGCGCGAACCCGATGAGCATCGCCGCCGTCACCCACAGGTTGCGGAACGGGCCGGTGATGAGGTCCTGCAGCGCCAGCCCCAGCACGCCGATGGGGATCGACCCGAGGATGACGAGCCACCCCATCCGGGCGTCCGGGTCGCTGTGCGGCACCTTGCCGGCGACCGCCCGGCACCAGCGGTCGACGATGCGCGCGATGTCCTTGCGGAAGTAGACGAGGACCGCCGCCTCCGTGCCGAGCTGCGTGATCGCCGTGAACGCCGCGCCCGGGTCGTCGCCGAAGAACCGGCCCGCCAACGACACGTGCGCGCTGGAGGAGATCGGCAGGAACTCGGTGAGCCCCTGCACGACGCCGAGGGTGATTGCCTGTGTCCAGTCCATCCGTCTCTATCTGTGCCTGTGGGTGCTGTGGGCTTCGCGCTGTGGGTCCTGCGTGTGCTCCGAGCACACGGACGGCCTCGGCTGTGCGCCGAGGCCTGGCCGGGACCAGCGTAATTGGTCGCGTCGGCGGGTCGGCCCGAAGACACCCGGACACCCTTCACCCGCCATGACACCCGCCCGGCCTGGCGCTCGCCAACCCGTGATGCGTGCAAGGGAACGCGTCGTGCCGCGCTCGGTCGCGAGACCGCACGTACCGTCTCTGCCATGTCGTTGCGCCGCCGCCCCAGCCGCCCGCTGACCGCCGCCCTGGCCGTCGCCGTGACGCTGCCGCTGACCGCCTGGGTCATGCCGGTCATGCCGGTCACAACCGCGGCGGAGGCGGCGCCGGCAGCGGGTACTGCCGGTTCCGTCTCCGGAGCGGGCTCCGGTTCGGGGTCCGTCTCCGGCTCGGCCGCATCCGCCCGGCCCGCCGCCGCGGCGCCGTTCCGGGTGACGCCGCTGGCCACGTACCGCAACCCGTGGGCCGCGTCGTTCCTCGGCCGCACCGGCTACCTCGCGATCACCGAGCGCACGGGCCGCCTCGTCCTGCGCTCCACGAGTGGTCGCCAGCTGGCGGTCTCGGGCCTGCCGCGCGTCGCGACCGCCGGGCAGGGCGGACTCGGCGATGTGCTCGCCCACCCCGGCTACAACGGCACGACCAACCGCACGGTCTATCTCAGCTGGGCGGAGCCGGGCACGGGCGGCCGCAGCGGCGCCGCCGTGGGCCGCGCGACGCTGGTCATCGCCCCGAAGGCGGCCTCCGCGCGACTCTCCGGTCTGCAGGTCATCTGGCGGCAATACCCGAAGACGACCGGCAGCGGCCACTTCTCGCACCGGCTCGCGATCGACCCGTCGCGGCGCTACCTGTTCGTCAGCTCCGGCGATCGGCAGAAGATGACGCCCGCGCAGGACCTGCGCGTCACCCTGGGCAAGATCGTGCGACTCAGCCTCAGCGGGCGCGCCGCCCCCGGCAACCCGTTCGCCGCCCGGGGCGGGGTGAGCGCTCAGATCTGGTCGTACGGCCACCGCAACCCGCTCGGCCTCGCGTTCGACGGGCAGGGTCGACTATGGAGTTCGGAGATGGGACCCAAGGGCGGCGACGAACTCAACCTCATCGCCCGCGGGAGGAATTACGGCTGGCCCAAGGCCTCCAACGGCAGCCACTACGACGGACGACCGATCCCCGACCACCGCGCCGGAGACGGTTTCGTCGCCCCCAGGGCGTGGTGGAACCCGAGCATCTCCCCCGGCGGCCTCATGATCTATTCGGGCGCGCGGTTCCCCGCGTGGCGCGGCGACGCGTTCGTGCCCGCGCTGTCCGGGCAGGGGCTGGCCCGCGTCGACCTGCAGGGCACCACCGCCCGCAAGGCGAACTTCTGGCCCATGGGCAAGCGCATCCGCGAGGTCGAACAGGGCCCGGACGGCTACATCTACCTGCTCGAGGACGGCCCGAGCGGCCGGCTGCTGCGGCTCACGCCCCGCTGACCGCCGCGCTGACCGGTCAGGGGAGTTCGCCGGTGAAGAGCAGGTCGTCGGCGATGTCGCGGAGCTTGCGGTTGGTGCGCTGACTGCAGCGCACGAGCATCGTGAAGGCGGCGTCGGGCGTGATCTTGTGCCGCTCGACCAGCACACCGATCGCGGTGCCGATCGTGCGAGAGGTGCGCAGGGCGCGCTCCAGACTCTCGACCTGGCGTTGCGCCTCGGTCAGCTCGTGGACCAACTGGTCCGGATTCGGCGAGCCGACCCACAGGGGAGGGTTGGGAACTTCGGTGCTCATCGGGAATCCGTTCCTCGACGTGTGCCGGCGCGGCGGGATCCAGGCCGCGCGGGGCTCTTTCATTGAAAGCGCAACCGTCGCCGGGGGCAACCCCACGAAACGAAGTGACGATATACGCAAAACGAACGGCGGGCTCCGCGAGAGGCCCGCACTGGGTTTACCGTCGGAGGATGCCGCGGGTAGTGCGCACGTCCGGGCTCGACCGCATCGCCGAGATGCTGCGCGTCGAGTACGGCTCGACGATGCGCGTGAGCTCCACCGCACCGCTGCCCAGCATCCTCCTCGAGCAGGACCAGCTCCCCGGGGTTCGGCTCGATCGGGTCACCTACGACATCGGCATGCATCTCGACAGCGAGCCGCTGGACCACCTCTACGTGGGTCGCCTGCGCGCCGGGTGCCTGCGGTACGACTATCGCGGCCAGGAGCACCGGTACGAACCCGGCGACGTGTTCATCGGCGGCTACCGGCAGCCCTTCACGGTCGACTTCGACGGGCCGCACGTCATCGACTGGGTCGCCTTCGACCCGCGGCTCCTGGCGCAGCTCGTCGACGGCTCGCCGAGCACGCCGGCGGTCGTGCGCCCGGCGAGCCTGCTGCCCGCCTCCGACGCCGCGGCCCGCCGCTGGACGAGCACGCTGCGGTTCGTGCGCCGCACGTTGCGCGCCGCCCCGGACGCGATGGACAACCCGCTCGTGGCCGGTCAGACCGCCCGTCTCCTGGCCGCGGTCGCCGCGGACACCTTCGGGGTCGAGCCGCTCGTCGCGACCAGGCAGGACCGCAGCGATCCGCGGGTGCGCACCCTGCGGCGCGCGATCGCCTTCATCGAGGCGCACCCGGATCGGGACCTCACGGTCTCCGACATCGCGGAGGCGGCCTGCGTCACCCCACGGACCGTGCAGATGGCCTTCCGCCGACACCTCGACACGACACCGCTGGCGCACCTGCGCCGCGTGCGCCTCGACCACGCCCACCGGCAACTGCGCGCCGCCGACCCGCGGCGCACGACCGTGCGCGAGGTGGCGCTGCGCTGGGGGTTCGCCGACGGGAGCCGGTTCGCGGCCAGCTACCGCGCCGAGTTCGGCGAGAGCCCGAGCCAGACGCTGCGGCGCGGCGAATGAGGACTGCCGACGGCAGGGCACGCCCGGCAACCATGTGAAAGGATCGCCACACGCGCCGGCGGCCCCAACCGACCCCGAATCCAGCAGGGCCACCAATCACACTCACGCCTGGCGGGGCACACGTTCAGCAGGTGGTCATCGTGCCGAAGAGTCCAGAACCTCACCCGGACCCACCGACGAGCGGCGTCGACCTCGAGGTCCTCGCCCTGCTGCGCGACCTGACCGACGGCCTCACCAGCGGTCTGGAGCCCGTCGACGTCGCCACCCTTCTGCTGGAGGGCTGCCTGCGCCATACCGCGTGTCACCACGCCGGCATCATGCTCGCCGACCCGCAAGGACGGCTGCACGTTCTCGCCTCCTCCTCCGAAGACGCCCGCAACCTCGAGCTGCTCGAGCTGCAGGCCGACGAGGGTCCGTGCCTGGACGCCTACCGCCTCGGCCGCCGCGTGTCGTCGAGCGACCTCGGCGCCGACGCGCACCGCTGGCCGCGCTTCGCGGCCGCGGCCGACGACGCGGGCATGCACGAGGTGCACTCCATCCCGATGCGCCTGGGCGATCGCACGATCGGCGCGCTGAACATCTTCATGGATCACGGGCACAGCCTCGCGGAGACCGAACTGCCGTTCTGCGAGATCCTCGCCGGGGCCGCCACCCTCGGGATCGTCACCCGCGACCGCCTCAGCGCCAGCGCCGAACTCGCCGGCCAGCTGCAGAACGCCCTCGACTCGCGCACCCTCATCGAGCAGGCCAAGGGCGTCGTCGCCGCCCGCACCGGCTTCGACATGGGCCGCTCGTTCGAGCTGCTCCGGGCGCAGGCTCGACACGAACGACGCCCGCTGCGCGAAGTCGCCCAGGAGACGGTGCGCCAGGCGAGCGCACTGTCCGGCTGAGGGGCCCCGCGCCCGGTCGTGCATCCGCGTCCGCCGACCCGCCCGAGCATCACCGCCAGCGGCGGAATGTACCTATTGCGTAGTCGGCCCGATCGTGACAGGGTGAGCCCACTGCCCCGGCCCCCGGCACCGCGCGAACGGTGTGTCTGGGGTGTCAGGAGCAGGTGGCCTGGTCTCGACGGTCGGCATGACGCCGTCTCCGTCGATGGCAGACCTCTCGCGAGCCCGCTGGGACATCGGTCGACGTCGCGAAGAGGTATCCCCAATGGACATCGCCCTGATCTGTGACCCCGCCACCCCCACGGCGTCCGTCGACGGCCCGCACCTCGACGACCCTGCCCTACCCGACTCCGAACTCGCCCGCGGCCTCGGGCACCTGGGCCACCGGGTCACGGTTTTCACCCGCCGTGACGACCTGCGCACGCCGGCGGTGCTCATGCGGCCCCCCGGCGTGCGCATCGTGCCCGTCGACGCCGGCCCGCCGGCGCCGGTCCCGCCCGGGGAGCTCTCGCCGTATCTGCCCGAGTTCGGGCGACAGGTGGGCCTGCGCTGGCTCAGCGAGGGACGTCCCGACGTCGTGCACGCGATCGGCTGGAGGTCGGGCGTCGTCGCCGCCCACGCCACGCGGATCGTGCCGGCTCCGCGGGTACAGACCTTCGCCGGGCTCGGCGTCACCGCACCCCGCCACGGAGCCGGGCCCGTCGCGTCCGAGCGGCTCGACGCCGAGCGCGCGCTGGCTCGCGACGCGGACGCCGTCGTGGCGACCAGCCGCTGCGAACGGACCGAGCTCTGGTCGCTGGGAGCCGATCCGGAGCGCATCGACGTCGTGCCCTGGGGCGTCGACCTGCACACCTTCGCCATGGAGGAGCCCACCGAGACGCCCGGGCGACCGCGTATCGTCGCCGTCACCCGGTTGTTCCCCGACCGCGGGCTCGACGTCGTGCTGCGGGCGCTGCCGATGCTGCCGGGCACCGAGTTCGTGGTGGCCGGCGGCCCGCCGGCCGAGCGCCTCGGCGGCGACACGAACGACACCGAGGCCCGCCGGCTCCGCCACCTCGCCGCCGACCTCGGCGTGCAGGACCGGTTCGAGCTGCGCGGCTCCCTGCGCCGCGCCGAACTGGCGGCGCTGCTGGGGTCGGCCGACGTCGTCGCCTGCACGCCCGACCACGAGCCGGTCGCCCTCGCGGCCCTGCAGGCCATGGCCTGCGGACGCCCCGTCGTCGCCAGCGCCGTCGGCGCATTGCTCGACACCGTGCGCCACGGCGTCACCGGCTACCACGTGCCGCCCCGCGATCCACGAGCCGCGGCCCGCGCGATCGAGGCCCTCCTGACCGACGTGCGGACGGCCGCCGCGTTCTCCGCGGCCGGCCGCGAGATCGTCGAGCGACGGCACGGTTGGGCGCACGTGGCGGCCACCACGCTGCAGACGTACCGGGCCGCCACGCAAGAGCATTCGGCCGCTCGAGCCCGGTCCGGGGCGATCGACGAGTGGCTGGAGCATCACCTCGACACGCTCCAGCGGGGCGTCCGATGAGGCGACGGCGGCGGCGCCGATTAACCGATTTAGGGTGATTTCTGCATTGTCCACCGACGATCGCCGTGTCAGGCTGAATCTGTGCCCCGACCCTCCGGCACTCACTGACACGTCGGCACACGGGCAGCGCACCCGCTCCCCACGCCGGCCACGCGAGCCATCCCAGCGGTCCCATCGATCCGAGGCAGGCACTCTCCCACCTCAGGAGCTGGTGACATGAAGAGCACGCGCCCGCGGTTCCGCCGTGCGGTCGTGACCGGCGGAGCCGGATCGGTGGGTAGCCACGTCTGCACCCACCTGCGCCGCAGCGGCATCGCGGTGGTCAGCGTCGACAACCGGGCCACCGACTGCCCGGGCAACCTCGCCCACCTGGCCGACGACGCGGGCTTCATGAGCATGCAGCACGAGCTGACCGGCCCGCTGGAGATCCGCGGACCGGTGGACCTCGTGCTGCACCTCGCCTCGCCCGCCCCGCGCCAGAACGAGGCGACGCCTCGCGGGGGCGTTGGGGGCGCCGGGGGCGGCCGTGCTGCCGACGCGAGGGCGACGCTGGAAGGCCCCGAGGGCACCCGCTCGACCCTGGCGTTGGCCGTCGAGAAGGGCGCCCGCTTCGTCATCGCCACGCCGGCGACGCAGGCATCGGAGGCCGAGTTGCAGGGCGGCGAAGCCGCCACCACGGCGTTCCAGCACGCGTACGGCCTGGGCGTGGCCATCGCCCGGGTCTTCGACACCTACGGGCCGCGGCCGGGACCGGGCGATCGCGGCACGGTGTCGACGCTGCTGCGGCAGGCCCTCTCCGGCGAGCCCGTGGTCATCACCGGAGACGGCTCGCAGCCGTGGTCCGCGTGCCACGCCGACGACATCGCGCGCGGCCTCCTCGCGCTGGCGGCGAGCGGCGAGAGCGGGCCCGTCGACCTCGGCCACCCCGACACGCCCTCGCTCGGCGAGCTGGCGCGACACGTGGTCGCCACCTCGCGGTCGCGCTCCCCCATCGTCTTCGACGCCCAGACCGCCTCGGCGTCGTGCTACCCCGACGCCGAGGCGACCCGTGAGCTGCTCGGCTGGTACCCGCGGATCTCGTGGCCCGAGGGGCTGCGACTGACCATCGCACGGATGCGCACCGCGCTGCGTCCCGCGTAACATCGCCGACTGTCTAGGAGGCCGACGATGGATGAAGCGGTGCGCTCGACCCTGCGGCTCGCGCCGGACGCGTCCGGCGCGCAGCGGACCATCGACATCACGACGTACGGAGCCCGCTCGGGCGCGCCGCGTCGGATCGAGATCTGGTTCCACTACGTCGACGGGCGCTGGTACCTCACCGGCAGCCCGGGGCGCCGCGACTGGTACGCCAACCTGCGGGCCGACCCGCGGCTCATCGTCCACCTCAAGCGGAGCGTGCGTGCCGACCTGCCCGCGTCCGCCCGGCCGATCACCGACTCCGCGGAGCGCCGCGCCGTCTTCGAGCCGATCCTGGCCTGGCTGCGCTCGATCAACCCCAGTTCGCCGCAGTCGTATCGCCTGCAGGACTGGCTGGACCGCAGCCCGCTGGCGGAGATCACCTTCGACGACCCGGTCTGAGCGGTCTGAGCGGCGGTCTGAGGGGCGGCCTGAGCGGCGGTCTGAGCGGCGGCGGCCGCAGCGAAGACGAAAGTGGCATACACACTCGCCTCGCCGACCCGATCGCGGTTGCATCGACGCAGGTCGGCGGGTTGCGGCGGTGTCGCGCCGCGGAGTGTGTATGCCACTTTCGTCTCGGGTCCGGACCAAGCCCGGATTGCCGGGCGCCCGGGTCAGGTCGCTCAGGCGGCGTGGGCGCCTTCCGTGCCCTGATTGCCCTGATTGCCCTGTTCTTCGGTCACGGTGGGCTCGAGAGCCTGTGCCACGAGGTCGGCGACGTCACCCATCGGCAGCACCTCCAGCGCGTCGAGCACCTCGGCCGGCACGTCGTCGAGGTCGGCCTCGTTGCGGGCCGGGATGAACACCGTGGTCAGGCCGGCGCGCTGGGCGGCGAGCAGCTTCTGCTTGACGCCGCCGATCGGCAGCACCCGCCCGCCGAGGGTCACCTCGCCGGTCATCCCGACGTCGGAGCGCACCGGGCGCCCGGTGGCCAGCGACGTCAGCGCGGTCACCATCGTCACCCCCGCCGACGGGCCGTCCTTGGGGATCGCGCCCGCGGGCACGTGCACGTGCACCCGGCCCCGCAGCGACGAGTCATCCTCGATGCCGAGCTGCTGCGCGTGGCCGAGCACGTACGACAGCGCGATCTGCGCCGACTCCTTCATGACGTCACCGAGCTGGCCGGTGAGGGTGAGCCGGGTGTCGCCGGAGACCACCGACGCCTCGCCCGAGTTGCCCGAGCCGCCCGAGGCACTCGGGCCGCCCGGTGCGCCCGGCACCGCGGTCGCCTCGATGTAGAGCACGTCGCCGCCCATGCCGGTGACGGCCAGGCCGGTCGCCACGCCGGGCACGCTGGTGCGCTCGTGGGCGTCCGGGGTGAACCGGGGCCGCCCGACGTAGCCGCGCAGGTCGCCGGCGTCGACGGTGACCGACTCCTCGCCGTTCTCGCCGAGCTTGGTCGTCACCTTGCGCGCCACCTTGGCGATGAGCCGCTCGAGCTGACGCACCCCCGGCTCCCGCGTGTAGTCGCTGCTCAGCTCGTGCAACGCGGCGTCGGTGATGCTCACCTCGTCGGCGGTCAGCGCGGCCCGCTCCAGCTGGCGCGGCACGAGGAAGTCGCGGGCGATCGCGACCTTCTCCTCGCTGGTGTAGCCGTCGAGGGAGACGAGCTCCATGCGGTCGAGCAGCGCCTGCGGGATCGTCTCGACGACGTTGGCGGTGGCGAGGAAGACGACGTCGGACAGGTCGAGATCCAGGTCGAGGTAGTGGTCGCGGAACGTGTGGTTCTGCGCCGGGTCGAGCACCTCGAGCAGCGCCGCCGCCGGGTCGCCGCGGAAGTCGGAACCGACCTTGTCGATCTCGTCGAGCAGCACGACGGGGTTCATCGAGCCGGCCTCGCCGATCGCGCGCACGATCCGCCCGGGCAGCGCCCCGACGTAGGTGCGGCGGTGGCCGCGGATCTCGGCCTCGTCGCGCACGCCACCGAGGGCGACCCGCACGAACGTTCGGCCGAGCGCGCGGGCCACCGACTCCCCGAGCGAGGTCTTGCCGACGCCGGGCGGGCCGACAAGGGCGAGCACGGCGCCGGAGCCGCGGCCGCCGACGACCTCCATGCCGCGCTGGGCGCGGCGGGCGCGCACGGCGAGGTACTCGGTGATCCGGTCCTTGACGTCGTCGAGTCCGTGGTGGTCGGCGTCGAGGATCGCCCGGGCCCCGGCGATGTCGACGGAGTCGGTGGTGCGGGTGTTCCACGGCAGCTCGAGCACGGTGTCGAGCCACGTGCGGATGTAGCCCGCCTCCGGGTTGTTCTCGCTGGAGCGTTCGAGCTTGTCGACCTCGCGCACCGCGGCCTCGCGGACCTTGTCGGGCAGGTCGGCGGCCTCGACGCGGGCGCGGTAGTCGTCGGAGCCCTCGGGCTCGCCCTCGCCGAGCTCCTTGCGGATCGCGGCGAGTTGCTGGCGCAGCAGGTACTCGCGCTGGGTCTTGTCGACGCCCGCGCGCACCTCCTGCGCGATCTTGTCGCTGACCTCGGACTCGGCGATGTGGTCGCGTGTCCAACCGATGACGAGCCGGAGCCGGGCCGCGGTGTCGGGGGTCTCGAGCAGCTCGCGCTTGCGGGCGTTGGAGACGTAGCTGGCGTAGCCGGCGAGGTCGGCCAGCGCCGACGGCTCGGTCACGCGGTTGACCGACTCGATGACCTGCCAGGCGTTGCGGCGCTGCAGGTCGGCGAGCAGGAGCCCGCGGTACTCGGCGGCCAGCGAGGTGATCTCCTCGTCGACCGGAGTCGGTTCGAGCGGCTCGACCTCCATCCACAGCGCGGAGCCGGGCCCGCTGACGCCCTGTTCGAGGCGGGCGCGGGTGCGGCCGCGCAGCACCGCGGCGCGTTCGCCGTCGGGGGTACGACCGCGCTGCACGACGTCGGCGACGACGGCGTACGCGGGGAGCCGGTCCTCCAGGCGAGGAGCGACCAGCAGGGTGTCGTCGGAGCTCGCGGCGGCCGCATCGATCGCGGCCTGACCGGCGTCATCGAGCTCGAGCGGCACGACCATGCCCGGCAGAACGACCTGGTCGTCCACGAGCAGCAGGGGAAGACGCGTCTGCGTCATGAGCAACCTCCAAAGTTGAGCTTGCCTGGCTCAACACACGTGCGTCGAGGTTTACTCCCGGGGGTGTCAGGTGGCCCTGGGGCGAGTGCGTTCGCGCCGCGGCCCGACTCCGCTCTGCCGAACGCGCGCCATATCGCCCGTTCGGCAGAGCAGACCCATGGGTGTGCGCGCGGGAGCGCCGTCGTCACCCCTGCGGCGGGCCCGTCAGGCGACTTGAACGCGCCGGTCTCCGAGTACGTAGGCGCGGACTTCGGCCAGCATGCGGCGCTTGTCCTTCTCGACCTGCTCTCGATCGACCGGGTGCTCGGCGAGAAAAGTCGTCCAGGGTTTTTGCCATGCCACTCACGGTCCTTCAGTCGTCGAAGGTGTTCGTCGAAAAGAGCGTCGGCGCGGGGGGATGTTCTTGTCGTACCAGCGCTGCCAGTTGCCGGCCTTGTCGCCGGCGATCAACAGGATGGCTTTCCGCTGCGGGTCGAACGCACAGAGAAGGCGCAGCTCCCGGCGGGCGTGCGGGCGCGAGCGCGTGACAGGGTGGAGCGTGAACCGGCCCGCGCCGGGCCCCGATACGCCCCCACGAACGGAGTGCAGCGATGAGCGAGCAGGATCAGATCGACCCCCGCGAGAACCCCGAGTCCCAGGTCGCCGAGAGCACCGCGAGCCAGACCGGCACCCGCTCCGGCCAGGGCGGCGTCGTCATGTCCGACGCGCCGACCGCGGAGGAGGGCGCCGACGGTGTCATCGGCGGACGGGTGACCGGCACCGACTCCGGCGACGTGCTCGGCGGTCTGCGGATCTCCTCGCAGGACTCGCAGGAGGCGGTCTCCGGCGACACCGGCCCCGAGCACCGCGGCGAGCGCCGCGACTGACGCAGCTCAGGAGACGCCGGCGCGCCGCGCGAGCGCCGGCCGGTCGAGGGCCGGTGTTCGGCAGGTCGGTCGAGTCGATCACGA